>NZ_DBHKZK010000056.1:0-16462 GCF_057314735.1 Cardiobacterium sp. | reverse complement strand
GTTTGGAATTTTGTCGGGTTGCCGTGCAAGTTATAGTTTGGAAGGAAGTCTATTGCGGCAATACCGGTTTGCTGTCGAGAAACCAGCGCAGGGCGCCAATCATGCCGGCGCGATTGCCGAGGCTGGCGCAGCGGATGTTTTTCGGCATGAAGTGCGCTGCGGGCAGTTTTGCTGCCAGTTGGGTGCGGATGCGCGGCTCAATCAGGTCGTGTTGGGCGGCGATGCCGCCGCCGATGAGGAGGGTTTCCGGGGCAAGCAGGTGGATGGCAGGTAGCAGGCCGTCGGTCAGGGCGCCGAGCATTTGTTCCAGGGCGCTGGCGGCGTCGCTATCTCCGGCGCGCAGGCGCTGAAAGAGGGTTTTGCCGTCGATGGTTTCGCCGCGGCGTTCGGCATAGGCGGCGAGCAGGGCAGTGGTGGAGGCGGCTTGTTCGAGGCGGCGCCCGTCGCCCAGGGGGCAGACGCCGATTTCGCCCGCGGCGTAGTTGGCGCCGCGCCACAGTTTGCCTTCGAGGAGGATGGCGCCGCCGAGGCCGGTGCCGAGGGTGAGGCAGAGGGCAGAGTGGCTGTTTTGTGCCGCGCCCAGCCAGGCTTCGCCGAGCGCCATGGCATTGACGTCGTTTTCGACGCTGCACGGCAGGCCGCATTGGTTTTCGATGGTTTGTTTGAGTGCGGTGCCGCTGTAACCCGGGATGCTGGGGCCTGCGTGCAGCACGGTACCGCGGTAGGGGTCGATGACGCCGGCGCTGGAGATGGCGACGCCTTGTAGTGCGGTGTGTGTTTGTTCTTCGCGGCAGATGCGGACGATTTGTTCGCTGATGTGGTTGTCTTGCGCGCTGACGGCGGTTTTGTGGTTGGGCAGGGTTTTGCTGCAGCTGCCGTCTGTCTGGTAGTGGGCGGCTTTGATTTCGCTGCCGCCGATGTCGAGGGTGAGGATGGTCATGTGGGTTCCTTGTTGCGTTGCAGCGCGCGGTAGGTGCGCTGCCAGATGCGGTCGCGCGCGGCGGCGTCGTGGTTCATGTAGTCGGCGTAGAGGATGTCGAGTACGACGAGGACGGGGAATTGCGGCGAGATGAGCCGCCCGTGCTCCATCTGGTTTTTCACGGCAAAGAGTTGGACTTCGTCAAAGTTGTCGCGGTATTCGCGGTCGGCGTTGGCGGTGAAGAGGACGGTCGCGGCGCCCTGGGTTTTCGCGGTTTGCAGGGCTTCGATGATGATTTTGCTGCGACCGCTGATGCTGATGCCGATGACCAGGCATTCGGGGTCGGTGAGGACGGCGGTCATGCGGATCATGTCGTCGTCGGTGATGGCTTCGCAGATGAGTCCGATGCGCATGAAGCGGAATTTCATTTCTTGCGCGACCATGCCGGAGCTGCCTTTGCCGTAGATGTACACCCGTTTTTTTTGCAGGAGCAGCGCGGTGATGCGGCGGATTTGCCGCATATCAATGATGGCGTAGGTTTTGTTGAGCAGCTCCTGGTAGCTGGCGAGGACGGGCTGGACGAAATCGCTGTCAGCGTGGCTTTCTCCCTGGTTGTGCGCGTAGAAGAGTTCACGCAGTCCGCGGAAGCCGCATTTTTGGGAGAAGCGGGTCAATGCGGCTTCGGAGACGCCCAGACGCCGCGCCAGCGCCTTGCCGGTCTCTCTCGGCGGGGTTTCGCCGCCGCCGAGAAAGTAGTCGGCGATTTTGCGCTCAACCGGGCTGAATTGTTGCAGGTGCGCTTCGATGTAGGGGCGAGCGTTTTTGCTGAAGACAATCACCGCAGCGCCCCAAGGCGGATTTTGAAGACGGCTTTGTGCAGGTTTTCGCTGTGTCCGTCCACGATGAGGCCGGTCTGGTGCGCGTCTTCGGGGTAGAACACCGCCAGATAGCCCGGCTCCAGCAGGATACGGCTGCGCGCGCGGGCGCTGTCGATGGCCTGGTAGTCGCTGTCGGCATGGTATTCGCCTGCGGTGCAGTCGGCGAGAAAGGCCTGCTGCACCCATTCGCGCCCGCCAAGGACGAGGTGGACGTCAATGTAGTCGCGGTGCGCTTCCCAGATGCGCGCGTCTTCGCCGGCGGTCTGGTAGTGAAAGATATTGACGAAGAAGTCGTCGCCGTCAATGGGATATTGTTTGTCTTCCCAGTTGGCGGGGTCTTTGCCGGCAAGCCAGCGGCAGACTTTTTCTGCGGCAGGCGAGCGATAGCTTGCGGCGTGGTCAAGTGCAATCAGTTCCATGTTTTTAGCCCATGAAGAGGTTGGGGAGGAAGGTCACGATGCCGGGGAAGATGGTAATCAGCAGCAGGCAGAGACCGATGGGGATGATGAAGGGGAGTACACCACGGGTCACGGTGCTGACGCTCATGTTGCCGACGCGGGCGACCACGAACAGTGCCATGCCCATCGGCGGGGTGAGGATGCCGATCATCATGTTGAGGGTGGTCATCACGCCGAAGAAGACGAGGTCAATGTTGAACTGCTGCGCAATGGGGATGAGCATCGGCAGCACCAGGAATTGCAGCGCCAGCGCATCAATAAACATACCGAGGAAGAGCAGCAGCAGGTTAATCATCAGCAGCACCATCAGGGTGTTGTCGGCAATCGCCATGAAGCCGCTGGCGACCTGCATCGCGACCCGTTCGCGGGCAATCATGTCACCGAAGAAGGTGACAGTCATCACCATCAGCACCGTCACCCCGGTAATGGCCATCGCTTCCACGCAGCAGGTGAACAACCCGGCGGGGGTGAGCTCACGGTAGATGAACATTCCAAGGATGATGGAATAGAGGGCGGCGACAACGGCGGCTTCCGTCGGGGTGAAGGCGCCGGAGAAGATGCCGCCGATGATGAGGATGGGCGTCAGCAGCGGCCAGAAAGCCTGCTTGAATGCCTGCTTGCGTTCGGCGGCAGAAGTTTTCGGCGCTTTGCCGTAGCCGCGTTTTTTACAAATGATGGTGTTCATCACCATCAGCAAAATGGTGAGCAGCAATCCGGGAATAAATCCGGCGAGGAAAAGCCGGGCGATGGAAACGTCGGCAATGACACCGTAAATAATCATCGCAATGCTCGGTGGCACCAGCGGCCCGATGATGCAGGAAGCTGCGGTAATGCCGCCGCAGAGATCATCTTCATAACCGGCGTCGCGCATCGCCTTGATTTCAAGCTGCCCCAAACCGCCCGCATCCGCCAGCGCCGAGCCGGACATCCCGGAGAAAATGAGGCTGGCCGCGATATTGACGTGTCCCATGCCGCCGGTGTAATGCCCCAGCATAGTGCGGGCGAAATTGAAAATACGGGTGGTGATACCGGCGCTGTTCATCAAAATGCCGGTAAGAATGAAAAATGGCACGCTGAGCAGGCCAAAACTGTTGACACTATCGACCAATTTGGCGGCAGCGAAATTGCCGGTACCCCAACGGGTCATGGAAAAGAACAATACCGCCGCGATAAAGAGCGACCAGCCAACCGGCACCCCGGCGAACATAATCACCAGCCAGACAATCAGCGCGACATAA
This sequence comes from Cardiobacterium sp., assembly GCF_057314735.1. Taxonomy (NCBI): domain Bacteria; kingdom Pseudomonadati; phylum Pseudomonadota; class Gammaproteobacteria; order Cardiobacteriales; family Cardiobacteriaceae; genus Cardiobacterium; species Cardiobacterium sp. The sequence continues at coordinate 12,969 of NZ_DBHKZK010000056.1, read as the reverse complement.
ACCGCATTCTTGCCAAATTTTACATATTCGCTGATGCGCAGCGCCTTGAACCAGGACGGCTCAATGAATGCCACCAAAACCACCGCTACTGTCAAGGCGATATACACCCAAACAGGAATACGGCTGTCGCCTTTACGATAATTCTCCTGCTGCGCCTGCAAGAAACGGAACAGCATCAGCAGGGAGCAAACGGGCAGGGAAAGATAGAGCCATTTGTCAGAAATACCGAGGGACACCAGTTGATCAGAAGCGTGATTAAAAACGACAACGCCGTAATACAAGAACAGCAGAATGGCGGCAAAAATCAGCAATTGCACCAAGCTGAACACCCAGACCCGCACGACGTTCGGCAAATGGCTGGTAATAAAATCAATGAGCACGTGTTGCTGGCTGCGGATACCAATAGAAATACCGAGCATCCCGACATACACAAAAAGCAGACGCGCGGCTTCTTCCGACCAAATAAGCGGGTGGTGCAAAATCTGACGAAATAACACTTGCGCGATCAAAATGGCAAATATTATCAGAAATAAAGTGCCACCAACCCATTCTTCCAATTTGTTCAAAACTTTCATGCTGTTCTCCCTGCTAAAGTTCTACCGTCCGGCAAAACCTCTGCGCGTTGTGGAATAAGGGCGGCAACCAAAGGCCACCGCCCACTATTGCTCAAGGATTGAGAGCTTCAATTTCGGCAATGGCTGCTTTACTGTCTTCACCATTTTTCTTGATAAATTCCTCATAATAGGGCTGCATCGCTTTCTTGAATGCAGCGAGTTCGGGACGGGTGACCGTCACGCCCTGTTTCTCAAAGAAACTGACCAGCTCCGCTTCGCCATCCTGGAATAGTTTGGTATGGTACTTCGCCGCATTTTCTGCCGCATCACGCACCACTTTTTGCAAGTCTTCCGGCAAGGATTCCATTGTTTCATTGCTGACCAGATAGAGCTGGTCATTGATAATGTGATTGGTCAGGGCAAGGAATTTCTGCACCTCATAGAATTTCTGCGCCTGAATGGTCGGCAGCGGATTTTCTTGGCCATCGACCGAATTGGTTTGCAGCGCCAGATAGACCTCGGAAAACGCCATCGGCGTGGGTGAGGCACCGACATATTTGGCATACGCCAGGTTGGTCGCCGCATTCGGTACACGCAATTTCAGGCCTTTCATGTCATCAATGCTGTTAATCGCGCGGTTGGAAGTCGTCTGGCGGGTGCCGTTATAGGCTTGCGCAAGAACGGTAATGCCTTTTTCATCATGGATTTTTTTGATCAAATCCTTACCGAAGGTCGTATCAAACAACGCTTTCTGTGCGGTAGGAAAATCCTTAATCATATAAGGCAGCGCATAAACTTCGGCCAGCGGGTAATAAATCTGGAAGCGGGCGCTTTCGGCAAAGGTGAAATCTAGCGCGCCACCGCCGACTTGCCCCATCATCGAGCGGTCATCGCCCAACTGTCCGTTCGGATACAGGGCGATTTCAATCTTGCCGCCGGATTTTTCTTTCACTTCATTGGCGAACTGCTCCGCCGCCTTGTATTCATTGGAAGTCGTCCCGGCATTGAGACCGAAGGTCAATTCATACTCGGCCGCCAGAGCATTGGCGGCAAAGGCGGCGATTGCAGCGGCTAGTAGGGTTTTGCGGATAGTCATGGCAGTATCTCCATCAGAAATAGCGGGCGTAAATTTCACGGGCGCGGGCGATTTGCGCCGCAGTCGCCGAAGCCATCGGTTTGCGCGAGAGGAATGGCCCGTCATCGCAACCGGAAAGCACCAGCAATTGTTTCAACGTCGGATAGAGGCCGTTCGCCAAAATATCGGCGATGAGATTGTTGCTTTCCTGTTGCGCTTTTAATGCTTCCGCATAGTTGCCAGCGGCAGCGAGCTCCATGATTTTCCGCGCACGGATACCATTGACGTTATAAGTTGAGCCGATAGCGCCATCCACGCGGTTGACCAATGCGGGAAGCAGCATTTCGTCAAAGCCGGAATAAATCAGATGGTCGGGATAAGCGCTACGCAGCCGTTCCAACAGATAGAAATCGGCAGCGGTAAATTTGACGCCGACGATTTTCGGATTGGCAAAGAGTTCACCAAATTGCGACAAGCCAATATCCATCCCGGTGAGGAAAGGAATGGAGTAAACAATCATGCGGTTATCCACTGCTGCGACAATGTCGAAGTAATATTGTTTGACTTCTTCAAAAGTAAATTTGTAATAAAACGGGGTGACGGCAGAAATGGCCTGATAACCCAAACCGGTAGCGTATTGTCCCAATTCAATCGCTTCATAAAGGTTGGGGCTGCCAACTTGCGCAATCAATGCGCCCTTGTCGCCCGCTTCGTCTTTAACGATGGCGAAGATTTCTTTTTTGCTGGCGGTATCGAGCATGAAATTCTCGCCGGTGGAACCACCAACATAAAGGCCATCAACCTGCATTTTGTCCAGATTGTGGCGCACGATTTGTCGCAGCCCTTTTTCATTGATTTTGCCTTCTGCGGTAAATGGCACCAGCAGCGCAGAAATCAGCCCTTTTATATCGTGATGTGTAGAAGACATGGTTTTCTCCGGTTAGGGTTTGGTCGCTTGCACGAATTGCTCGGTAATCCATTTGGGGCGGGTAATCGCCGAGCCGACTACTACGCTGTAAACGCCCAGCGTCAGTACACGCCGTACTTTTTCTGGGGTATTGATATTGCCCTCGGCAATAATGGGTCGCTTGACGGAAGCGAGTGCCGCGCGAATCAGCGCGAAATCGTCATGTTCAATGCGCGCACCGCGCGTGGCAGGCGTGTAGCCCACCAATGTGGTGCCAATGAAATCAAAGCCGAGCGTATCGGCGCGTTGCATTTCCGCGAGGCTGGCGCAATCGGCCATCAGCAAAACATCGGGCCAGGCCGCACGGACGGCGGACACGAATGCCTCCAGCGTTTCGCCGCCCGGTCGTGGCGCATCGCGCGCATCAATCGCGATGATTTCCGGGGCGACCGTCATCAGTTCATCCACTTCGCGCATGGTGGCGGTAATAAAAACTTCGCTGTCGGGATAATCGCGTTTGACGATGCCGATAATCGGCAGATTGACGTTTTCACGAATGGCGCGGATGTCTTCCGCCGAATTGGCACGAATGCCTACTGCGCCACCCTGGGCGGCAGCAAGTGCCATCCGCCCCATAATGAAGGATGAATGCAGCGGTTCGTCGGCAAGCGCCTGGCAGGAAACAATCAATCCGCCTTGCAGGTTCGCCAGCGAGGCACGGGTTGCAGTTTGAGTCATGAATCTTTCCTTGTTGCGGGATGTTGGAAGCAGTATAGGCCGCCTTGAAAAGAATTTCAAACGGTACTATATTTTTTGCAACGTATTTCAAAAACAAACCGTGGAGGTCTGAAAAATGACGTTAAAACAACAGTTAACCGTTTCCATTTTTGCCGCGCTGGCGCTCGCTGCCGCAGGCAAAACGTATCCTGATTTGCCGGTCGCACTGGCCGACGGTGGCGGCGCGTTGATTGGCAATACCGCTTACGTTGGTCTGGGCAGTGCCGGAGAGGCTTTTTTTGCCCTTGATTTGAAGACGCCACAAGCGGCGTGGCAGGCGTTGCCGCCCTTCCCCGGCGGCGCGCGCAGTCAGCCGGTTGTCGCCGCGCTTGACGGCAAGCTCTATGTCTTTGGTGGTTTGCAGAAGGACGCGGCGGGGGTGCTGCAACTGGTCAATGATGCGCACGTCTATGACCCGGCGCAAAAAGCGTGGCAAAAATTGCCCACCCGCGCGCCTTTGGGATTGGTCGGCGCGGCGGCGGTCGCACATGGCGGGCGGATTTATGTCATTGGCGGCAGCAATTCGCCCATTTTTAACGGCTATTTTCAGGATTACAGTGCTGCGGGCGACGATGAAGCAGGCAAACAGGCGGTGATGCGCGCTTATTTTGACCAGCCCGCGCCGGATTATTTTTTCAACACCACCCTTTTTAGCTATGAGCCGCAAGGCAACCACTGGCACAACGAAGGGCTATGGCCGTTTTCCGGCCGTGCCGGTGCGGCGGTGAGCGTGCATGGCGATACGGTGATGGTTGCCAACGGCGAGATTAAACCCGGCCTGCGCACCGATGCGGTCGCGCAAGGCACATTTGATGCCCAGGGGCGTTTGCAATGGCAGACGCTGCCGCCGCTGATTGCGGCAGAATCCGGCGCGCGTCAGGAAGGACTGGCGGGGGCGTACAGCGGCTTTAGCGGCGACTATTACCTGCTCGCCGGTGGCGCCAATTTCCCCGGCGCGGCGCAACGCTACGATGAAGGCCATTTTTATGCACATGAGGGGCTGGACAAGGTCACGCACGCGACGGTTTACGCGCTGCATGATGGTGTCTGGCAGGTCGCAGGCGCCCTGCCGCAGCCTGCCGCTTACGGGGTCACGCTACCGTATCAGGGCAAGCTGCTGCTTTTGGGGGGCAAGGACAATCAGGATGCGGGCAAGCGGGTTGATGTGCTTTCTTGCGATGGCAAGACGCTGCATATGGATTGAGCAATGCAGATACCGCATCGCACGGCGGAAACGGGAGGTTTCCGCCGTTTTTCTTTGTTAGAACCTGTTTGGAGTCTGGGAAAACCCGTTTTTTTGAGACGCGCCTCATTCAGTGGAGGAATTGCAACAGCGCATCCACCACCGGCATGACGACAATAAACAACAGGGTACTGGTGGTGACAATATTGGTGGCAAAAGATACGTCGCCTTTGGCTTCATGGGCGAGAATGGGCAATACCGCCAGTGCCGGTACGGCCGATTGTACAATCAGGGTTTTGCTTTCCAGTAATGGCAATGGCAAAACGCCTTTGCCCGCATAAATGAGGATGACCATAATCAGCGGTGCGAGCACGAATTTCCCCAGCAAGGCGACAAGGGTATCGCGGTCAAAGCGGATGCTTTTGAGTCCGGCGTAATACAGGGTGATGCCGATGTAAAGCAGCGATAATGGGGTGACGGTTGCGCTAAGGTATTGCAGCGGGGCATGGATGAATGTCGGCACGGAAAAATCGGCGAACAGGAAAATGAGCGCGACGAGAAAGCCGAGCAATGGTGCGGGCAGCAGTTTTTTCCAGTTGAAGGGCGGTTTTGCCTCGTGGTTGTCCGTTTGGCTGGCATCACCCGCGATAAAATAGACGCCAATGGCCCAGGTGGAGACGGTATTCAACACATAATAGACGAGGAAATAGGGCATGGCCGTTTCGCCAAAAAGAGCGGTATTGAGTGGCAGGCCAATGAAGATGGTATTGGCATTGACGATGGCGTTAATGAATGTGCCACGTCGCCCGGCGCGAATATGGCACAGTTTGACCAGCAATATCGCCGCAAGATAGCCGAGTATGACGGAAAGCGCGCCGTATATCAGGCCGTCGGTCAGTGCCATGAGTTTGTCGCGGTTCAGGTATTCGAGGACGGATACAAAGATGGAGGCCGGCAGGGCAATGTTCATAATCAGCCGCGAGAGATTGGCGGCAAAGGTGTCGGCAAACCAGTTTTTTTGTTGCAGGATATAGCCGAGGGCAATGAGCAGGACAATGGAGAGGACGCTTTCAGTCGCGGTGAGGAAGATCATTACGGGTCTCTGGTGTGGCGGTTTTGGGCGAATGCGGTTTGCATGGTGATGAAAAGGGCGGAAAGGTTGTAGGGCGGGTTTTGACCCACCATCAGGAAACATCCGGTTTTAACGGTGGGGCAAGACCCACCCTACGGGCTGCGGGGAGGGGCGGTTCGGTGGTTTGTTTTACGGCGGGGGACAGGTTATGGATACACCGCCTGCCACATCGCGTCTTGCACGGTCTGCACCCAGTTATCGGATTGCTTGGTGGCGACGCCGTCGGCGACCGCCTGTTTGGCGACTGCAACCGCGACGGTGGCCGACGAGGCGCGCAGGTTATCGACCGGCGGCAGCAGCGACGCGCCCAAATCCTGCGGGTTCACCTGCGAGGCGACCGCTTCGGCGGCGGCAAGCAGCATCGCGTCGGTGACGTGTTTGGCACCGCTCGTGATAACGCCGAGGCCGAGGCCGGGATAGAGCAGTGCGTTGTTGCCCTGGCCGATGGTGTAGGCGGTGCCGTTGTAAGGTACCGGCGGCACCGGGATGCCGACCGCCATCAGCGCACGGCCTTTTGACCACGGGATGGCGTCGGTCGGCATCACTTCGATTTTTTCGGTCGGGTTGGAGAGCGGCAGCAGGATGGGGCGCTCTACCCCGGCGCAGAGCGCTTCGATGACTTCGCGGGTAAAAGCGCCGTGGTCGGTGGAGGTGCCGATGAGGATGGTCGGCTTGACCTGTTTGACGACTTCAAGCAGGCCGATTTTGCCGCCGTCGCGCTGCCAGGTGGCGACTTCGGCGGCGGGTCGCGCGTATTCTTGCTGATAGTCGGGCAGGTTTTTCATGTCGTCGGAGACGAGGCCGTTGCGGTCAATCAGCCAGACGCGGCGGCGGGCTTCGTCGCGTGAGAGGCCTTCACGCTGCATCGCCGCGCTGATTTGGTCGGCCATGCCGGTGCCTGCCGTGCCCGCGCCATAGACGACAAGGCGCTGTTCGGCGAAGCGCTGCTTCGTCACTTTCAGGCCGGAGATGACCGCCGCCATGACGATAGCGCCAGTGCCCTGCATATCGTCGTTGAAGATGCGGTAGCGCTCGCGGTTTTTGACGAGGATGCGGCGCGCGTTGGACGGGCCGAAGTCTTCAAAATGCAGCAGCGCGTTGGGATAGAGCTCGCTCGCCACTTTCAGGTATTCGTCGATGAGTGCGTCGTAGCGCTCGCCGCGCACACGCGCATGGCGGTTGCCGAGATAGGAGGGGTCGTTCAGGAGCGCTTCGTTGTCGGTGCCGACGTCGAGATTGACCGCAAGAGTGCGCGCCGGGTGGATACCGGCGGCAGCGGTATAGACGGCCAGTTTGCCGATGGAAATATCGGTGCCGTTCACGCCCCAGTCGCCGATGCCGAGGATTTCTTCCGCGTCGGAGACGACGATGAGGTCCACATCATCCGCGCCGAGACCGGTCGCCTCAAAGGAAGCGCGCACCGCTTCGGGGTGGTTGACGTCAAGATAGACCGCGCGCGAACGGCGGTAGTCGCGGCTCCACAGTTTGATGGCTTCGCCGACGGTCGGGTCATAAACGATGGGCAGCATTTCCGCGAGGTGGTCGGTGAGCAGCTTGTAGTAGAGGGTTTCGTTGCGGTTGTGCAGTTGGTCGAGATAGATGTATTTGTCCATGTCGCGCGTGTATTGCGCAAACTGGCGATAGGCGCGCGCTGCCTGCTGCTCAAGCGTTTCCACCGCGACGGGCAGGCGGCCGGTGAGGCCGTAACGGGCGCGCTCTTCCAGGGTGAAGGCGGTGCCCTTGTTGGCGAGCGGATTGGCGAGGATGTCATCGGGACGGGTCATGGTTTGCTCCGGGGTTGTTGAGAAAAGGTTGGACAAGCAGCGCGGCGACGTCATCGGACAGCGTCGCCGTGGTGTTGCGGACAATACAGGGAAAATACACTTGCGGATCGGGGGCGAGCGGGACGACGACGCATTGTGCCACATCCACCGCCTGCGTCTCGGAGACGGGCAACAGCGTCGCCGCTTCCAGCCCGGCGGCGAGCCAGTCGAGAATCGCCTCCGGCTGCGACACCTGCATCCGCACATCGGCGCCGCCACTCTTGCGCAACAAATCGAGCAGGCTGTCATAAACACCGGTGCCGTTAATCAAACGCTGCAAAATCAGCGGGTAATGGCACAACTCGGCGAGGGTAATGCTGGCGGGCGGGGCGCCGGTGAGCAGACTGCGGTGCAACACCGCCACCGTCGCCAGCGGCAGGCAGGGCGTGCAAAGAAAACGCTGCGGCTGTTGCGGCTTCTGAATCAGGGCAAAATCCAGCATCTGGCTGTCCAGCAAATGCTCAATGTGGCTAGAATCCGACACCATCACCCGCAGCGGCGGATACACCTGCTGCAAGGCAAGCACCAGCGGGGTGAAATAGCGGCGGTACAGGTAACTCAACCCGACCTGCAACAGATGCTGCGGACGGGCGCTGAACAGCCGTGTTTCCCGCTCAAGCTGGTCGATATGGCGCAGGATTTCCAGCGCGCTCGTAGAAAAAACAGCCGGCGGCGGTCGGCGCAATCTTGTTGCCCTGGCGCGCGAGCAGCGGCACGCCGGTTTCCGCTTCCAGCTCCTGCAGGCGTTTGGACAGCGGCGGCTGCGACAGGTGCAACACTTGCGCCGCCTTGCTGACGCTGCCGCATTCGACGACGGTGCAAAAGTATCTCAAACGTTTGATGTTCATCGCAGAATCCTGAAAAGGGCGGGAGTATAGCGCGCCGCCCCGCCGCAGGTCATACCGATTCGGTTGGGGAAGTTATACCGGATGCGGTATTGAACTTGAACGCATGGCAACCACACCAGGCAAAAATGAATACGCCATAAATCCTTGGGAAAGCACTCTGCCGGACTTTCCTTTTGGCACTCATGGCGGCAAGTTGCCAGATAGTATTTACCCTTCCAATTCAATTGTTTTCCCGGCTGCGGTATCCGCAAACATCAAGGGTTCACCAACCTTATCTTCTTGCTGACTGCTGCGATAAAATTTATCCACCCTTTGCAGATACCGCTGCGTTTGAATTGCAAATTCAGGGCAAACCGCCACCGCACTACTCCCGCTCACAAAAGCGGGAAATTCCGCGACCATTTACAACCCGCAAACCCCATGATCATCCCCGACAAAAACCAATGGTACGGCTGGGCAGCGCTTGCCCTCGCCCAAACCCTGCTCGTCTGGAGCGGCGCGCCGCCCGCGCTCAACTGGACGCTGCTCGCTGCCTGGCTCGTGCTGCTGCTCGCCAGCGCCGCTCTGCTTTGGCGGGAAAAACCCGCCTTTACCGTCAGCCGCGACTACGGCGCCGTCCAGCAAAGCGGGCAGCGTTTCACCATGCAATTCACCCTGCACGGCACCATGCCGCGCCCGCTCGCGCTGCACCTCTTTGACCACTACCCGCCGCAGGCCGAAAGCAGTGCCATGCCGCAGCGCGCGCCACTCGGCACGGACGAACGGCTCACCCTCGCCTACCCGCTCACCATCCACCAGCGCGGCAGGTTCCACTTCACCGCCCTGCAATTGCGCTACCCCGACCGCTTCCAACTGTGGCAACGCGACCTCGCCCTGCCTGCCCCGGCAGAAGTGCGCGTCTATCCGCGCTTTGCCCACGACCACGCCGACAGCGCCTTCAGCGGCATCCGTACCCCGCAACTCGGCCACGTCCACCCGCTTTACAAACGCGGCGGCAACGGCGACTTCTCCCACCTGCGCGACTACCAGGACGGCGACAGCATCAACCGTCTCGACCACAAGGCCAGCGCCCGCCTCGGCAAATGGCAGGTGCGCGAATACGACTACGAGCACGAACAGCCCGTCATCCTCATGCTGGACGCCTCGCGCCGCCTGCAAAGCCGTTACAAAGGGCAGGCGCTGTTTGACGAACAGCTCGCCGCCGCCACCCGCCTCGCCCGTGCCGCGCTGAAAAGCGGCGACGAAATCGGGCTGCAACTCTACTCCGACACGCCGAAAAGCTGGCTGCCCGCCTCGCGCCACGGCGGCCAGTACCGCCGCCTCGTCGAAACCCTGTTTGACCGCCACGCCGACGACAAACCGCCGGACTACGCCGCCGCCATCCATGACGTCTGGTGCCGCGAGCGGCGGCGCGCGCTCATCATCCTCATGACCGTGCTGGAGCCGCACGACGGCGAACGCCTGCGCCCGCTGCTGCGCCTGCTGCAACAGCGCCACCACGTCATGCTGGTGAACATCCGCCCGCCGTGGCTGGAAGACGGCAACGACGCGGAAACTCGTGACGCCGCGCTGGAAAACGCCGCCCGCGACGTTTACGCCAACGCCTTCGCCGCCGCAGAAGCACGACTCAAACAGGAAAAACTCATCTTCGTCTCCGCCCGCGCGGAAAACCTGCGCCCGCAACTGCTCAACGCCTACCTCGCCTACAAAAACCATTTGCGGCATTGACGGAATGCGGACGGGTTTCGGTGGCGGTTGAGCACCTGCCACCGATCCGCCCTCCCTCCGCAAAACCTGTAGGGTGGGGCTTGCCCCACCGTGATAGCCGTGTTTCGTGATGGTGGGTCAAGACCCACCCTACGACCGTTTACATACAGGGTTAGCGAGGCACGAGCATAACCCAACAGCCCGACGGCGAACGCAGGTCGGCCATTGATGACCAACCATAAAAATGTCGGGCATGAATGCCCGACTTGCGACACTGGCGATGGGTCAAAGAATGCCGTCCAGCGGAATCTTGCCGCAGTCGTCCGTCTCGCCGACGCGGATTTTGCGCAGGTAGCATTCGCGGATGGCGGCGGCGGGCTGGAGGATGGCGAGGTTTTCCTTCAGCTTTTTGATGGCGTAGTCGGGTTTGTAGGCGACCGCGACCACGGCGGTTTCGTCGTCATCCGTCCTGACCTGCCCCAGATAGAGATATTCGCCGGGGCGGAAATCCGGGGCATCAATGCGGGCGTATTCGTCGTTGAGGTTCAAGATAGGGCTCATGGTTGGCTCCGTGGTGAATGGAGTTGCCATCTTGCATGGATGCGCGCGCGTTGTCATCGCTTTGTGTCAAGCGCGCGCCGGGGAATGTGAAAAATCTTTATAATATCGCCCGTTATGCGGCGTTGCCGCGTGCCAACCACCCTGAATCACGAGGTCTGTCATGAGTCTTTTACACGATACCTTCCGCCGTCTCGATTTGTCCCGCCTGCCCACGCCCTGCTATGTGGTCGATGCCGCGCTGCTGGAGCGCAATTTGCAACTGCTCGCCCGCGTCCAGGCGGAGAGCGGCGCCAAAGTACTGCTGGCGCTGAAGGGCTTTGCCATGTTTCATTTCGCGCCGCTGATTTCGCGTTACCTCTCCGGCGTCTGCGCCAGCGGCCTGTTTGAGGCGAAGCTCGGCCGCGAATATTTCGGCGGCGAGGTGCATACGTTTGCCGCTGCCTACCCACCCGCCGACATGGACGAAGTGCTGAAACTCTCCGACCACGTCATTTTTAATTCCTGTAACCAATGGGATCGCTTCCGCGCGCAGGCGCTTGCCGTCGCCGAACACAAGCCGCTGCACTTCGGCCTGCGCATCAACCCGCAGCAATCCGAAGGGGCGGTGCCGATTTATGACCCCAGCGCCCCCGGCTCACGCCTCGGCATCATCCGCGGCCAGTTGCGCGACGCCTCGCTGGAGGGCATCAGCGGCCTGCATTTTCACAATCTCTGCGAGCAGGATGTACTACCGCTGCGGCGCACCCTGGCGGCGGTCGAGCGACAATTTGGCGACATTCTGCCGCAAATGCAGTGGGTGAATTTCGGCGGCGGCCACCACATCACCCGCGAAGATTACGCGGTGGATGAACTGATAGCGCTGATTCGCAACTTCCGCGAGCGCTGGGGCGTGGAAGTCTTCATCGAACCGGGCGAGGCGATTGCCCTCGGTACCGGCGTCTATGTCACCGAAATCCTTGATGTCACCTGGAACCACATGAACCTGGCGATTATCGACGGCTCCTGCAGCGCGCATCTGCCGGACGTGCTGGAAATGCCCTACCGCCCGGACGTCCTCGGCGGCGCGATGCCGCACGCCCGCCCCTACACCTACCGCATCGGCGGGCTGACCTGCCTCGCCGGCGACGTCATCGGCGATTACAGCTTCGACCACGCGCTTGAGCCCGGACAACGGCTGATGTTCATGGACATGGCGCACTACACCATGGTCAAGACCAACACCTTCAACGGCGTCCGCCTGCCCGCCATCCTCGCCTGGGACAGCCGCAGCGACACGCTCACCACCGTGCGCGAATTTGGTTACGAAGACTTCAAAACCCGCCTCTCTTAAAGGAACACGCATGAAAATCGGCGTCCACAGCGACCTGCACACCGAATGCAGCCTCTGCACCATCAGCAACCTCGGCGAACTGGACGTACTCGTCCTCGCCGGCGACATCGGTGACTCCACCACCGTGCCGCTGTTCTTCGACTACCTGCGCCGCCGCGCCCCCAAACTGCCGGTGCTCTACGTCCTCGGCAACCACGAATACTACGGCTTCGCCCTGAACGAAGCCAAAGACGTGTACCAAAGCATCAGCCAAAAATACGACATCACCCTGCTTGACGACCAAGCCGTCACCCTCGATGGCGTCCAGTTCCTCGGCACCACCCTGTGGACGGACTTCAGCCTCGGCGGCGACGCGGAAGCCTCGATGCGCTGGGCAGAACGCACCCTACCGGACTTCCGCGAAATCTACGCCCCCGACGGCCAGCCGCTGACGCCGGAAACCATGCGCGACCTGCACCGCTTCAGCCGCGTCTGGCTCGACACCGCGCTGGACCCCGAAGCCGAAGCGCGCGTCGTCATCAGCCACTTCGTGCCGCGACGCGAACTCGTCGCCAAGCGGCACTACAACAAAAAAGACGGCCTCGTCCATACCGCCTACTGGACGACCGACCTGCCCGAACTCACCGCCCGCGCCAACCTCTGGATATACGGCCACAGCCACGACAACATCAGCGCCTACCTCGGCGACACCCGCTTCGTCAGCAACCAGCGCGGCTACACTCGCAGCTACGACGCCGCCGAACAGCGCGACTACAACCGCGAACATTACGTGCTTATCTAGGCGCTGTTATACAGCGATACTCACAAAGTTCTGTAACCGCGTACTATATTCAGCGACGCACCTTGCCTGAAACTTTCAGTGAACAGCTATACATGGATTATCAGGAAAACGCCAATAGCCATAATCACAAAATCGGACAATAACCCTAAAAAACACAAAGACTTCTTGACAAAACAGGTAAAAAAACCCATCATGCGCGCCCACGCCCGGATGGCGAAATTGGTAGACGCAAGGGACTTAAAATCCCTCGGTAGTGATACCGTGCCGGTTCGACCCCGGCTCCGGGCACCA
>NZ_DBHKZK010000055.1:0-58532 GCF_057314735.1 Cardiobacterium sp. | reverse complement strand
CCCTCCCCGACCCTCCCCCGGGCCCCACGCAAAATGCGGATGCATTTTGCGTGGGGCCCGCCCGCTGCGGGCTTCGCCTGCAGGGGAGGGGGATTTTAAACAGGTTCTAAAGGCTGTTTATAGCCATCCACCGAAAGTTTCAGACAAGGCGCGCCGCCTCGCCGTACATCCGAATAGTCAAGCAGCCCCTTCGTTCTCACCCTGCACATCTACCCAAGTCAGGCCGTATTTTTGCAGGTATTTGCGCAGGCGGTCGCTGTCGTTGGTTCTGGCGAGCTGTTCGCGCGAGACGTTGTAAAGCGCGCGCCCGGCGGCGGCGAGGCTTTTGTGCTGGCGGCAGATGTTAATCACCGCCTCCAGTTGCAGGCGCTCAAACAGGTCAAGCGCGTCGGCGTCTATGGCGGCGGGCAGCGCGCTCGCGGCGGGGCGTTCCTCCTGCCACAGGTATTGCAGGCGGGCGATTTCCGCGTCCACCAGTTCGCGGGTAATGCGCCCCTGCGGTGCCAGCGTGGCGAGGCGCATGATGCTCGCTGCCAAATCGCGGAAATTGCCGCGCCACGCCGCCTGCGGCGAGAGGGCGTAGGCGAGGTAGGCGGCGTGCGCTTCCTTGTTGAAGCGGGTGGTGCGCCCTAGCTCCTGCGAGACGAGGGCGAGCTGGTGCGCGATGTTCGGCTCGATGTCCTCGCGCCGCTCTGCCAACGCGGGCAGTGGGTAGTTCCAGATGTTGATGCGCGCGTAGAGGTCTTCGCGGAAGCGGCCTTCGCGCACGTCCGCACGCAGGTCGCGGTTGGTGCCGGCGATGAGCTGGAAATGGCTTTCGCTTTCCTGGTCGCTGCCGACCGGGTAGAAGCGTTTTTCTTCCAGCGCTTTCAACAGCATCGCCTGCTCGTCCAGCCCCAGCTCACCGATTTCGTCCAAAAACAGTACGCCGCCGTCGGCGCTTTTCAAATAACCATCGCGCTTTTCCACCGCTCCGGTGTACGCGCCTTTCTTGTGGCCGAACAAGGCAGAGGCCGCGCCGTCGCCGCGCAGGGTGGCGCAGTTCACATCAACGAAGACGCCGCGCACCTGGTGTCGCGCCTTTTTCAGTTCAAAAATCCGCCGCGCCAGCATCGATTTGCCCGCGCCGGTCGGGCCGGTGAGGAGGATGGGCGAGGGCGAGTTGAGCGCGACCTGCTCAATTTCGGCAATCATGCGGTTGAACGCCGGGTTGCGGGTGGCGATGCCGCTTTTCAGATAGCGCACGGCGTCGTCGCGCACGGCGGCAAGGCGGGCGGCAAGCGCGTCGTAGCGGGCGAGGTCAAGGTCAATCAGTTCGTAGGTGCCGACGTCGCCGCGCGCCATTTGCCGTTTCTGGTTTTTCGGCGGCGCGGTTTGCAGCAAGAGTCCGGGAATCTGCCGTGATTCGACGAGGAGGAACAGGCAGATTTGCGCGACGTGGGTGCCGGTGGTGATATGCACCCAGTATTCTTCTTTTTCGGTATCAAAGGGATAGTCCGCTGCCCAGTCGTGCAGGCGGGTATAGACTTCGCTGAAATCCCAAGGGTTGGTGAGCTCCATCTGCACCAGATTGACGGCGGTGTGCGGCGCGCGGTCGCGGATGTCGGCGCGGACGAGGTCGGCCAGCGGGCGGTATTTGTCGGCGTAGAAGAGTTCGATGCGGTCGAGGATGAGGTCATTGCGCTGGTTCATGGCGACGTTCGGCCGCCATTTGTGCCAGCGGCCTTCACCGCCGCCAGCGTCCAGTTGGGTGCCGAGGAAACTGATAACGACGCGGTTTTTTGGGGCCATGGTTGTGGGTGGGTAGATACGAGTGGGTTTTGTCATTACACTGGCAGGACATTTTCACTACGGAGTTATTTTTATGAATCAGTCCACCATGTATCAGTTCCGCATTGATGCGGAGGAAAAGGCGCGTGCTTTTGCGGTGTTTGAGCGCCTGGGTATTAAACCTGCGCAAGCAATCCGGTTATTTTTGCGGCAAGTGAGTGTTACCCAGTCCATTCCTTTTCCGGTAAGTACACCAAATGAAACGACGGTTGCGGCAATGGAAGCCGCGCGGCGTGGCGAGGTTGAGCATTTTGCAACGCCGGAGGAATTATTCAAGGCGCTTGATACTGCGGATGAAGAATGAGGACGCTGGCAATGACCAAGCAATTCCGCCGCGACTATAAACGTTGCGGCGAATTGTCGGCGGGATGGATAGAGATTCTTTACAAGTTGCTGAATGATGAGGCATTGCCACCACGCTGCGTTGATCATTCCTTGAGTGGCAATTGACAAGATTTTCATGATTGTCATGTTAAGCCGGATTTGGTGTTGATTTATCGCAAATACGATAATGTGCTGGAACTGGTGCGTTTGGGTAGTCATAGTGAACTGGATTTATAAAGTTCGCCGCGGCGCATCATCCATTGTTTTTCCGGGCGGTTACGACGCAAGCGTCTAACCGCCCTGCTTTTTTATAGATACTTGCCCGCCTCTTTTATACTCAACGCCGCCATTTTTTCGCGGCGGCTTTCTATATATTCCCGCACCCATGCGGGATTGGTTTTGCTGTAATCACGCAATGCCCAGCCAATTGCCTTGTTAATGAAAAATTCGCTTTGTCCGAGGTTGTTATCAAGAATCTGTGCCAGTAGTTCGGTATCGGTTTTTTCTTTGCGCAGTAATTGGTGGCCAATGGCGATGCGGCGCAACCAGATATTTTCATCACGGCTCCAGTCGAGAATCACCGCATGGATTTCGGGATAACGCAGGGCAATGCCACCGACAATGCGGTCGAGAAAGTCGATGGTGTCCCACCACGATTTCGTCGTGATGAGGCGGTGCAGGCACGGCAAGTCAGCCGGGGTGAGCTGCTTCTGCACGGCGCGCAACAGTTCCAGCGCGGCATACTGGTATTCGCGCGCTTCCGCCTGCCAGCAGGCATCAATCGTCTGCCAATCCACGCCTTCGCGCGCGGCGGCCTTGAGATGTGGCTTAAGCGTCGCTTTAAGCTGCGGTTTGGGGATACCGAGGAAAGGAAAGCGGTTTTTCATGTACGCCTGCATTTGCGCGGCACGCAACGGGTTGGCGAGCGGCGTGAGCAGGCGGACGAAATCGTCATATTTCATCAAATTTCTCCGTAAGATAGCTATGCAACGGCTCAGGGCAGACGCAGTAAATCGCGTTAAAGCCTTCGGCGAGGTTCGGCGGTTCGAGCGATTTGTGGGTGGCGATAGAAGAGGACGAGTTGCATGGCACTATGTTATAGCTATTTTTCTATTTCATAGGATTATTTTCTATATTTTTCGCGTTTTAGGGTAGGGTAGGGCGGCGAGCGAGGACGGTTGGCATGGTTTTTTCTCCTTTGTTTTTAGCGTGTTGTGAAAGTATTTTTGCACGCCAGCGGCGCTGGCACGTTTCGGGCAATAGGGTTAGTGCAAGTTGCTTGCAGCTTGTAGCGGATAACCGCAGCGCCAGATGCGCAGGAAATTACAATGACAGGGTCGCGGGTTCGAGTCCCGCCCTGCCGGTTCGCCGGCAGGTAACTCAGCCAGGTAGAGTATGTGAGCATTTCCTGCACCCTCGTTGGCGTCTGCGCCGCTTGTGGGCAAATGCCGGAGGAACGCAGCGGGCCCCGTTTGTGTTCCATGCAACAACCCGCAGAAGAAAACCCTTCCTTCTGCGGAAAAATGAAATCGCTTGCATGGGATACAAACGGGCAGCGAGGTCAGCCTCTTAAGCTCGTGGTCGCGGGTTCGAGTCCCGCCCCTGCCACTTCAATGGCAGGGTAGCTCAGCGGTAGAGCACGAAAACGTTTCTCCAACCCTGGTTGCCCGCACCCCGGCAAATGCGGAAGGAATTACATGGGGGTCGTAAATGCAGGTTCGAGTCCTGCTCCTGCCTTGCAGGATAGTCTAACGGGCAAGACGATGACTGTTTATTTCTTCAAACCCTCGTTGTCGGGTTTTTGAATTTCTGGTGCGGTGGTTTTTACCGCCGCGCCGCAACCGTTTGCGAATGAATGCGGGCAGGATTACATCTTTTGGAGATTGCACCAATCTTGCCTTTAACTTGTCATTCGTTTTGGGCGAATGCCGACAGGATTACATTGGTTATCGCAGGTTCGATTCCTGCAAATCTTGTCCCTGTTGTCGCCCGCCTGGCGAATGCCGGCAGGACTACAACTTCCCACGTTATTTGTCTTGCCATTACTGGTCGCCACTTTTATTACCAGGAGAATAAATCATGGCCAATTTCCATATCTTTTCATCCAAAAAAACCGATACCCGTAACGAAGCCGGTGTCCGCGCCTATACGCTTTCTCCGAAACAGCAACTGGCGCAACTCGCCGCGACCGGCTGCTTTAATGATACTTTCTATGCCTCCGCCGAAACCCAACTAGAACAAATATTAAATATTGCGCAAAAAGTAGAACTGCTTTTTATTGCGAAAACGGCAATCTATGCGCGCGAACGCGGCTATATGAAAGATATGCCCGCATTATTATTGGCAATGCTTGCCGAACGCGATGTTGCCTTGTGCGCGCAAATATTCGACCGCGTCATTGATAACGGCAAAATGCTGCGTAATTTCGCACAAATGGTGCGCAGTGGTGTAACCGGGCGCAAATCATTCGGCAGCCGCCCGAAAAAACTGATTCAACAATGGCTGCTTGCCGCCAATGAAAAACAATTATTGCAGGCGGCGATTGGCAATAATCCTTCACTCGCCGATGTGGTGAAAATGGTGCATCCGAAGCCGCGCGAAGCCTGGCGCGCCGCCTGGTTCGCCTGGCTGATTGGCAAACCCTACGAACGCGCCGCACTGCCGCCGCTGACCCGCGCCTTTGAAGACTACAAAGCCCAGCGCAGCGGCAAATTGCCGGACGTGCCGTTCCAACTGCTGACCGCGCTGGAGCTGGACACCGCCGCCTGGGCGCAAATCGCGCACAATGGCTCATGGCAGCAGGTACGGCAAAGCCTCAACACCTTCGCCCGCCACGGCGTGTTCCGTGATGACAGTATCGTGTGGGAAGTGGTAGCAAAGCTCACCGACGCCAGCGCGATTGCCAAAGCGCGTGTCATGCCCTACCAATTGCTGACCGCCTATCAGGCGGCGGACAGCGCGCTGCCGCCCGCCATCCGCGAGGCGCTGCAAGACGCGATGGAAATCGCGGTGCAGAACGTGCCGCGCCTTGCTGGCAACATCGTCGTCTGCCCGGACGTCTCCGGCTCGATGAACAGCTCGGTAACGGGTTACCGCCAAGGCGCGACCAGCGCGACCCGCTGCGTCGATGTCGCCGCGCTGGTCTCCGCCGCCATGCTGCGCCACAACCCGCAGGCGCGCGTACTGCCGTTTGACACCCGTGTCGCCAAAATCCAGCTCAATCCGCGCGACAGCATCATGACCAACGCGGAAAAACTGGCACAACTCTGCGGCGGTGGCACATCGTGCAGCGCACCGCTGGCATGGCTGAACCGCGAAAAAGCGCCGGTCGATTTGCTGCTGATGATTTCCGACAACGAATCGTGGGCGGATGTGGCACGCGGCAAAAACAGCGCGATGCTGGCAGAATGGGACAAAATCAAGGAACGCTGCCCGCAGGCAAAACTGGTCTGCCTTGACATCCAGCCCTATGCGACCGTGCAGGCACGCAACCGGCATGACATATTGAATATTGGCGGCTTCTCCGATCAAGTATTTCATTTGCTCGGCGCCTTCGCCGCACAAAACAACAGCGCGGATTTTTGGGTAGAAATGATCGAGAAAATCCGGATTGCGGAAAAAGCGGCTTGATGCCCAAATGGTAGGGGCGGTTAGGCGAAGCCGTAACCGCCCAATTTATGGCTGCGGGCGGTTACGCTACGCTAACCGCCCCTACGTTTTAACCAATACTAAAAAAGAACCCATGCAAAAATTCATCCTCCTGCGCGGTCACCAAGGCTCAGGCAAAAGCACCTTCGCGCAAGAACAAATCAACGTCTTCCAAAAACAATACCCGGATGCGGAAATCATCCACATCGAAAACGATTTGTTAATGACCGACGAAAACGGCAATTACCGCTTTACTGTGGATGGCATCGAACAGGCACAACGCAAGGGACAGGCAATGATGTTAAACGCCTGCAAACGGGCGCAACAAAACCCGCAGCAGCCCATGCTCATCATCAATTCCAACACCAACCAAAAAGGCTCCGCCTGCATTCACCTGATGCAGCAGGCGCGCAAACATGGATTGCTGGTCGAAGTCTATCGTCTGCATAACTTTTACCCAAATCACCACGGCGTGAAAGAAGCGGATGTCCTCGCCGCCTATATCAAATTAAACAACAACCGCCTGCGCGAAGAAATCCACGTCAAGGCAATGCAACCGATGAATGCTGAAACCGCTGCCCTGATAGAAGAAATGCAACAATTCAGCCAACGTGAACTCGATTACGACGAAAACCAACACACCTGGGTGACGGAAAAATACCTGCGCCTGGGACGGCGCGATTTCGTCGCAAAAATAACCAAGCGTTACCCGGAACTCTCCGTGCTGAAATACAAGCGCAATGTGTTTTACGATAACCGCTTTGACGAAGCATTGCGGGAAATGCGCGGCCTGGTAATAGATAACCATAACCGCATCATTGTTCGCCCGTTCAAAAAACAATTTAACTACTCCGAACGCATCGCAAAAAACAGCAAATACCCGCTGCATCTTGACGACGCGCAGCGCGTCGATGCCGTCGTCAAAATCAACGGCTTCCTCGGCTGCTGTACTTATGTGGCATTGCCGCCGGAACACCCAAGCCATGCGGCGGCATTCAATCATCAAGTGATTTATTCCACCACCGGCTCACTCGATAGCGATTTTGCCAAAATGGTAGAAAGCCATTGCCATCAATATGAAGCATTATTTAAGGCATATCCAAACCATACCTTCCTTTTTGAAATCACCGACGCCAAAGACGTGCATATCATTCAGGAAAGATTGGGCGAAACGCTGATTGGCGTGATAGATGTGGCGACTGGCCGCCATTTCCGCGAAGACGAAGTCAATAAAATCGCTGCTGCATACGGCTTGCAGCGCCCGCCGATGCTGGAAAATATCACCTTTGGCGAACTGAAAGCGCTGCTGAAAACCGTCAAACACGAAGGCTTTATGGTCTTTGATGCCGAAACGAAAGAAACGCTGTTCAAACTGAAATCGCCGTATTACCTCGTTTCCAAATTCTTTGGCCGCAGCAATGAAAACAGCTTGGGACGCAAACTGGACAAAAAGCACGTCGATGAAGAATACTATCCGCTGGTGGATTACCTGTGCGAACAACGCGACACCTTCAACACGCTGGGTGAGCAGGAAAAAATCGCCTTTATCCAGCGCTATCTGGAAAACATGATTGAGTAACCCCATGTGCAACATCTATTTCACCTCCGACCTGCATTTCTCGCATCAAAATATTGCCAAATTCTGCCCGCAATTCCGCCAATATGGTGATGTGGACGAAATGAATGAGGCGCTGATTCGCTACTGGAATGAAACCGTACAACCGGAAGATATTGTCTATAACCTCGGCGACCTCTCCTTTGCGCGCGATATTACCGCCATTGCGAAAGTATTGCGCCGCTTGAATGGGCAGCATCATTTGATATACGGCAATCACGACAACGTGATTATGAAGAACAACAAATATTTCCTGACGACGCTTAAAAATGATGGCCAGCCCATATTGGCATCGGTGCAGCATTATTTGAAACTGCATCTGGAAATGATGAGCGAGCCGCTTATTCTTTTTCATTACCCGATACAGGAATGGGACGGCTGCCATAAAGGTTGGTATCACCTCTATGGTCATTTGCATGACCGCATGGCGAAAGTTCCGGGGCGCTTGCTTAATGTCGGCTATGATTTGCATGGCCGTTTTCTCATACCGCAGGATATTGAAGAATTTTTGGCGCGTTTGCCCAAAGTGGCGCATCATGACGAAGCGGCAATTACCGTAAAAAGCAAAGACCTGAAAGATGCCAAAGAAGAAATTTGGGCAGAATTATTGCGGCTGAATTATCACTAAATAAATACAGGAGAAATTCATGAAATTGGCTGAAGCCTTAATGGAACGCGCCGATTTGCAGCGCAGATTGGTGCAAATTCGTGAGCGGATGAAACAAAATGCCCTTTATCAGGAAGGCGAAACGCCGGCGGAATCCGTCGCGGAATTGCTGAAAGAATATCGCCGCTGTGCCGAACGGCTGGAAACATTAGTCGTTGCTATTAACCGCAGCAATCAGCAAATTGTCTTGGCAGATGGTACACCGATGCTAGAAGCACTTGCCCGCCGCGATGGCTTGATACGGGAATGTTCGATGCTAATTGCTTTGTGCGAAGCGGCAATGCCGGATAATTCCCGCTATAGCCGCAGCGAATTGCGCTATGTGTCCGCGGTAAATATTGCAGAGCTTCGTAAAGAAGCGGACAAATTGGCGCAAAGCTGCCGCCAATTGGATATTTTAGTGCAGCAGGCGAATTGGTCGAATGAATTAAATTGAATTAAAGCTGTTTGGTAACTGGCAAAGAAGCGAACACAAAACCAAGAAAAATATCATCGCATGGCGAAGGGCAGCCTAAGGGGAAGTCCCCCATTACTGTGATTGC
Source organism: Cardiobacterium sp. (assembly GCF_057314735.1). Taxonomy (NCBI): domain Bacteria; kingdom Pseudomonadati; phylum Pseudomonadota; class Gammaproteobacteria; order Cardiobacteriales; family Cardiobacteriaceae; genus Cardiobacterium; species Cardiobacterium sp. Next base: position 49,906 of record NZ_DBHKZK010000055.1, on the reverse strand, counting down.
CCCGTACATGTCATGGTGTAAGGTGTATTGCGTATTGATGACTACCATGTGTTGGTCTGTGCCAGTGAGGGTGGGTTCGGGGTTTGACAGCGTTAAAATGAAAAAACCGCCGAAAAGGCGGTTCTTTGCTTTGCTGTATTAATTTTGGTGGTGTCCTAAAAAGTATGCTGCCTCAAACGCGCCCGTAATTGATATAGAAAAAACCGATGGCAAATGCCTTAACGTGATAGAACATCTTCTTGGAAAAACAGCAGGTTTTACGCACCGCACGGCGTATCCGTTGGCGTAAACGGCAGTTGTTCCCCTCAATGCCGACGGTATATTGTTTACCCACTTGGTGCCCCTCATCTTGAAAGGCTTTCAGAAAAGCCGCCCAGTTGTCCGTAGCAATCCGGTCATAAGTAACGCCCAATGCTTTTAATCGCTGTTTTAGCTGCATAACCGTCGCCAAATCCCGCTTGCCCCATTCATAGGCAACGATTTCCCCGCCCGCCTGGTCATAGGCATAAATCAACCAGACTTTGTTGCGCTTTTTGCCGACAAACGTCCAAAATTCATCCACTTGCAATGTCTGGTAATGCGTGCGTTGAGGGCTGATTTGATGGGTACTGCGCTTCAACGCCGCCTGAACCTTGCCGCGGCTGTAGGTCGGGCTTCCATGCCCGATGTCTTTGTCCCCGGAGCTCATGAATGAGCGGTCTGCGTGCGTGCCACGATAAATCCCTCCCCGCCCCTCCCCTACGGGGGGGGGGGGGGGGGCGGGGAGGCGGTGTGATGCGTATTTGTTTCCGTAACCGTTCGTGTCGGCGCGGCAAGTCCTGTTCTGCGGTTTCAGCAGGTTTTGCAGGGCGGTCATGAATGGACGGGTTGCGAGCGGGCGGTCTCTCGCTGCGCGAGCAATAACTTGTCGCTGCGCTAATCGCCTCTACCTGCCGTTGCGGGCGACGCACCAGCCGACGCCGCGTACGTTGCGGATGCTATCCGCACCCAGTTTTTTACGCAGCGCGTGGATGAGGTAGTCGATGGCGTTGCTTTCCACTTCTTCGCCCCAGCCGTAGGTTTTGTCTTCCAGCTCGGCGCGCGAGAGGATGTGGCCAGGACGCTGCATCAGCGCGTGCAGGATGGTGTATTCGCGCGCGGTGAGCTGGCGCGTTTCGCCGTCGTCGTGGCGGCGCGCTTCGCGGGTGGCGGGGTTCAGGGTGATGATGCCGTTGTCGAGTTCGTTGTTGGCGCTGTGCTGACTGTGGCGGCGCAGCACGGCACGCATCCGCGCCAGCAGTTCTGCCAATTCAAAGGGTTTGACGAGGTAGTCGTCCGCGCCGCCGTCGAGGCCGCGCAGGCGGCTGTCGAGGTCGTCGCGCGCGGTGAGGATGAGTACCGGGGTGGCGGCGTTTTGCCGCAGTTCGGCAAGCACGTCCAGTCCGTCTTTTTTCGGCAGGCCGAGGTCGAGCAGGATGAGGTCGTAGTTTTCGCTTTCGGCGGCGCGCAGCACCATCGCGCCGTCTTTGACCCAGTCCACGGCGTAGGCGGCGTCTTTGAGGCCGGCATGGACGGCTTCGCCAATCATGCGGTCGTCTTCGGCAAGGAGGATGCGCATCGGGGTTCTTGGTGTGCGGGGCGATCAGGCAAAGCCATCACCGCCCGTAGAAATCAAACGGGCGGTGACGCGCTGCGCCAACCGCCCCTACTTGTGTCTGCAATGATTTATAGCCATCCACCGAAAGTTTCAGACAAGGCGCGTCGCCGAAGACAGTACGCGGTTGTACGGCGCGGGTTTCCCTAAAAAATGGCTCCGCCATTTTTTAGGGTGCCCGGTCAGGCGACGCAACACCGTATGTGGCTTTCGGGGGATGGCTATAACATTGCGCCCGCAACATCTGACGCCCGCCATTGCCAGTGGTACAAACACCCGCACGTCATCGCCAAAGGCAACTTCAGCATCAGCCTCACCCTCGTCCTCTGCACCAGTCTCGCCAGCCTGGCCATCCCTGCCAGCGACCAAACGGCCAGCCTGCCAGGCATTCTCCTCCTGCTCATTCCCGGCGCGCCCTTCCTCCTCGGCCTCGGCCAGCTGGTGAACCGAACCTTTCGCCACACCGCGCGTCCGCTGGTACGCATCGCTCCCGACGGCCTGCATCTCGCCCTTGCTGACCCCGGCCAGCGCAATCTTGCCCGCCTGCCCGTGCGCGGCCATTTCCTCAGCGGCGCCTACCTCGCCAACGGCGACATCAACTGCCATATCCCGTGGCAAACCCTGCGCGACATCAGCAGCCGCACCCGGTCGCCCGGCCTCTATCAGTGGCTAGAACCTGTTCAAAATCCCGTGACGGTCGGGATGTGCGCAGGATTGGGCGGGCTGCGGCGTTGCAAAACTTGGCAAGGTAGCCCACATTGCCTGCGTTTTGCGCCTTGCATCCCATCCCAACCCGCATCGCTCCCACCTCGTCCCGGAATCTTGAACAGGTTCTAACGACAGCCACTTCATTCTCACCGGCAGCGACGGCAGACCCCGCAAAATCGGTAACGCCACCCTCGGCGACGACGACACGGCGGCTGACATCGTGTGCTGCGCCCGGCGCGCCCGCAACGGCGAACCCTGCCAACCGCAAACCCTGCTGACGCCGCTGCGCATCCGCCCCTTTGCCTGGGTTGTCCTCGCCGTAAATATCGCCTGCGCCGCGCTCTGGCTCATTCTGACCGCGTTGGCACGCCACGGCGACATCGCACCGATAACGCCCGGCATGGCCAAGGCCGTGCTGTGCCTGTATCTGCTTTTTAACTTCGTCACCCGCAGCTTGTGCGACGGGCAGGCGAGCGCCCGCCGGCGATATTGAGGCGTTGGGATAGCTATAAACGCGCCGTAGGGTGGGGCTTGCCCCACCGCCGCCGCACTATGGCGGATTCTGGGCGTTGTTTACTATTTGGCGGATAAGCCCCTCTCCCTCCGGGAGAGGGGTTGGGGTGAGGGCGGTAATCCATTGGAAAACCGAAACTCCACTTCACAAGCCATATCGCTCACCCCCTCCCCGGCCCTCCCCCGCTGCGGGCTTCGCCCTGCGGGGGAGGGGGGATATTCGGCGCAGCCGATACGCACGCGGTAAAAATGGGGAAAACGCGTGCGTGCCTGCGGCACACACCCTACGAGCCGGTTTAGAGGCTGTTTGCAATTGGGCGTAACACAATGATTTCGTTCGTAGGTTGGGTTAGCGAGGAACGAGCGACTGGAACAGCTCGCGTAGCGAGAGACCCAACAATTTCTACGTTGGATTACGGCGCAAGCGCCTAACCCAACCTACGAGCTGACGGTTTCTTGCCACCGTCGCAAAATCGTCGCATCACCCGGATGGTGCGCCCTATGGCGGATTCTGGGCGTAGGGTGTGGCGGCGCAGCCGACACGCACGCGGGAAAAATGGGGAACGCGTGCGTGCCTGCGGCACACGCCCTACGAGCCGGTTTACGCGCTATCGTATTGGCGGATTGCCGCGCTTGTGTCGGCGCAAAGGCTATGGCTGCGAGGGTGCGGGCGATGCGGCGGCGGGTTTTTCTTCTTCCGCACCGGTTTGTGCGCGCCCGTCCGGGCTGGCGTCGTCTTCGTCTTCGAGCATTTGTTGGATGTGGTCGCGGCGTCTGATGGCTTCGTCGAGTGCGCCGCGTTTTTCGCTATGCTCGTCGGTTATATTCCAGGCGGCGGACGGGGCGTCGGCGCGTTCGCGCCAGGCAGCAAGCGGCTTGCCGTCGCGGTCGTAGAGGATTTCGCTGCTTTCGTTGGCGTAGCGCCGGTAGAGGTAGAGCAGGTGGCCGTTGTCGTGGTAGTAGCGGATGCCGTCGGCGAGCTCGCCCGCTGCGCGGTAGGGGTCGTCCGGCTCGTCAAGGTGCTCCGGGCGCGGCATTTGTGCGGCGAGGCGGCCATCGAGGTAGATGTTCATCCGGCTTTGTGCCTTGCCGCCGGCGAAGGTCTGCACGCTGGAGATGCTGCCGTCTTTGCGGTACCAGACGACTTTGCTGTCCGCGGTGGTGGTGTCGAAGTCGTGCGGGTCGGCGTCTTTGACGAGGATAAAGGGCGCCGTCTGCGGGCTGTGGCTGTCCTGGTAGTAGTCTTGGGCGACGAGGCGGTCATCGGCGGTTTTGCCCAGCGCCTTGCGGTAGTAACCGCCGGGGCTGGCGCTGGCGACGGGGGCATTGTTGGCGTCGAAGTACCAGGTTTGGCCGTCTTTCTGCGGGGTGTAGTCGAGGGTGGCGGCGCCCGCCTGTCGTGCATCGAGGATGTTTTCCGGGAGCAGACCGGGCAGGGCGACGGGTTCGGGCAACGGGTCGGGGGCGTTGTTCGCGGGGAAGAGCTCAGCTTTGACGAGGTCAAGCAGTTCTTTCCCGCGCGCGCGGATGGGGGCGAGCTCTTCGGGCGCGGGGCCGTTGTCGAGGAGGTTGCCGTCTTTGTCCCAACTGCTGACTTCTTTCGGTTTGTCATCGGCGCTGTTATGCACGGCGATGAGCGGGCTGCCGTCTTCGCGGTAGAGGATCTGCGCGCCGTCGTCGTCGCTTTGCAGGATGGCCATCAGTTTGCCGCTGGGATAGTAGAGGCGCAGGCCGCTGCCGATTTCGCCGAGGTCGCGGTTGTAGGGGTCGTCCGCCGGGTCGTCGTCACCATCCGCTTTTGGCAGTTGTACGGCGAGGCGGCCATTCTGGTAGAAGTTGTGGCGGCCGCTTTCTTTGCCGTCGCGGTAGTCCTGGATGCTTTGTACGCTGCCGTCTTCGCGGTACCAGACGGTTTTGCTGTCGCTGTTGTCGCTGTCAAAGTCGTGCGGGTCGCTGTTTTTTTTGAGGATGAAGGGCGCGGTTTGCGGTTTGCCGCTGTCCTGGTAGTAGTCCTGGACGACGAGACGGCCATCGGCGGTTTTGCCCAGCGCCTTGCGGTAGTAACCGCCTGCGGTCGCCTGGTCAACGGGGCTGCCGCCCGCGTTGAAGTACCAGGTTTGTTCGTCGCCGGGGGTGTAGGCGATGTCGGTTTTGGCGGCGCGGGTAGCGTCGAGGATGTCTTCCGGCCAGGTGGCCGTCATGTGCGCCGGAGCTGCCAGCTGGTTGATGGCGACGGCGGGCGGGCTGTCGGGTTCGGCGCGGCGCGGGGCTTCGGGGTTGACCAGCGCGGCGGCGAGGCCAAGGGTGATGAGGATGGCGGGGAGTTGAATCATGGGGTCTCCGTGGGATTGTGGGAGCGGGCATTATAGCGGGGGTTCGCCGGGTAATTGCTGCGGTTCAAATGGTCAACGACGGGGTGTTACGGGCGCGTTGGCGGGCGACGGCTGCGGGCGCGCGCTTTCGTTGTCTTGCAGGTTGCCGCCCAAGGCGAGGTGCAGGGTCAGGCTGCGCGCGAGCTGCTCATAGCGGTTGGCAAGCTGCGATTCTTCGACGCTGCGGGTGGCGTTTTCTTTTTCCAGCACGTCTTGCAGGCTCGCCGCGCCCGCCTGGTAGCGGATGCGGGTGAGGTTTTCGATGTCTTTTGCCTGGGCAAGGCGGGTTTGCAGGCTGGCGGCTTCGTCACGGCTTTGCTGGAGGTTGAGGATGGCGTTTTGCGTTTCGCCGAGGGCGCGGTAAAGCGTCTGGCGGTAGCTGGCGAGGCTTTGCTGGTAGCCGGTTTCGGCTTCTTTGGCGGCGAGCGCCTTTTTGTGGGCGTTGAGGAAGGGCAGGGTGATGTTGGCGGTGAGTGCGCCGACGGGGTTGTGCAGCAGTTGCAGCAGGCGGTCGGCGCCGGTGCCAAGGCTCGCGCCGAGGCTGAGGTCGGGGTAGTAGTCGCGTTCGGCGATGGCGATGTTGCCGATGTTTTGTTGCAGGCGGTATTGCGCGGCGCGCAGGTCGGGGCGCTGCGCGAGCAGGTGCGCCGGGATGCCGCTGTCAATGGCGGGGACGGTGAGGGCTTTCAGGCTCGGCTCGCCGCTGATGACGCGGCTGACGGGCGCGCCGAGCAGGCTGGCGAGGGTGGTTTCAGCCTGTTGCCGCTGGTTTTGCAATTGGTCGCGGCTGGCGTCGAGGCTGGTGCGGTTTTGTTCCGCCTGGCGCAGGTCAAGCTGGCTGGCGCTGCCCGCGCGTTCTTTGGTGCGGGTGAGTTCCAGCGTTTGTGCGGCGTTTTGCCGGTAGGCGGCGTTCAGCGCCAGTTGGTCGTTGAGGTTGGCGATTTGCAGGTAGGCGCTGACGATGTCGCCGATGAGGGAGAGGCGGGTGGCGAGCAGGTCTTCGGCGCTGGCTTCGCTTTCCCATTGGGCATTGCTCTCGGCGAGGCGCAGTTTGCCCCAGAGATCGGTCTGGTAACTGACGCCGAGGCTGGTGCTGTAGTTCTGGCTGGTGCGGCCGCCGTGGCTGAGGTTGCGGTTCACGCCCGCGCCGATGCTGCCGCTGTAGTCGGGGGCGCGGTTGGCTTGGCTGTTTTCGAGTGCGATGCGGCTTTTTTGCCAGGCAAAGCCGGCGGCGGCAAGGTTCTGGTTGTGGGCAAGGCCGCGCGCGACGAGCTGGTCAAGCCCGGCGCTGCCGTAGTCGCGCCACCATTCTGTGTGCTGGTTCACGGCGCGATCGCTGCTCTCAAACATCCACGCGGCGGGGATGGCGCTTTGTGCGAGCTCTTGTTGCAGGTTGTGCGGGGCGGTGCTGGCGCAGCCTGCAAGCAGGGCGGCGAGGAGGAGGGGTTTGGCATTCATGGGTGTTCCTTGTGAAGCATCGATTGCGCAAGGTTACGCCATGTTGCCCGCAGGCGGTTTTACAGGTTTTTTAGTTAGGGCGGGGCGGGTTACAGGCTGTTTTGTAGGTCGAGCAGGGCGTTGGCTTCTTGTTCTTGTTGGAGCGGGGTGATGATGGCGTCCAGCCCGCCTTCGAGGATGTCAGCGAGGCTGTAGAGGGTGAGGTTGATGCGGTGGTCGGTGACGCGGCTTTGCGGGTAGTTGTAGGTGCGGATGCGTTCGCTTCTGTCGCCGCTGCCGACCAGGCTTTTGCGCTCGGCGGCTTGTTCGTTTTGTGCTTTGGTGCGCTCGGCGTCCAGGAGGCGCGCGGCGAGCAGGCGCATGGCTTTGGCGCGGTTTTTGTGTTGTGAGCGTTCTTCTTGGCATTCGACGACGATGCCGCTTGGCAGATGGGTGATGCGGATGGCGCTGTCGGTTTTGTTGACGTGCTGGCCGCCGGCGCCGGAGGCGCGGTAGGTATCGACTTTGAGGTCGGCGGGGTTGATTTCTACCGGCTGGATGTCGTCGCCGACGGGCAGGATGGCAACGGTGGCGGCGGAGGTGTGGATTCGCCCGCCGGATTCGGTTTCGGGGACGCGCTGCACGCGGTGCGCGCCGGACTCAAACTTGAGGGTGGAATAGACGTTGTTACCGCTGATTTGGCTGATGATTTCTTTGTAGCCGCCGTGTTCGCCGGGGTTTTCGCTGAGGATTTCGATTTTCCAGTTTTTTTGTTCGGCGTATTTGCCGTACATGCGGTAGAGGTCGCCGGCGAAGATGGCGGCTTCGTCGCCGCCCGTTCCCGCGCGGATTTCGAGGTAGATGTCGGCACCGTCCAGCGGGTCTTTGGGGATCATGTGCCGTGCGAGTGCGTGTTCGTTGGCGGCGATTTGTGCTTCGAGTGCCGGGCGTTCGGCGGCGGCGAGTTCGGCCATTTCGGGGTCGCTTTCGAGGTCGGCGAGGTCGGTCAGTTGGTGTTCGAGCGCTTCGGTGGCGTCCAATATGGCGATGACGGGGGCGAGTTGGGCGTGTTCTTGCGCGTAGCGCCGCAGTTGGTCGGGGTTGGCGGCGGTTTCAGGCAGGGCGAGCAGGCCGTTGAGTTCTTCGTGGCGCTCGCGCAGGCTGGCGAGTTTTTCGCGGATGGCGGGGTGCATTTAGTGGGTCTCGGTTTTGAAGGTGTCGGCGATGATGGCGAGCCAGTCTTTGTGGTCGGGCGGGATGGCGTGGATGAGTTCGCTGGGGTTGTGCAGCAGTTTGTTGGTGAGTTTGCGGCTGAGTTGTTCGAGCAGTTGTGCCGGGTCTTCGCCGTGGGCGAGGCGGCGGTAGCTTTCTTGTAGGAGTTGTTCGCGGATGGTGTTGGCGTTTTCCCGCATTTTGCGCACGATTTGTTGTTGTGGCTTGGAGCGCAGCCAGCCGATGAGGTCGTCGCCGTAGAGGTTGATGATGGCTTCTGCCTGCCGTGCCGCGCTTTGTCGCGCTTTGAGGTTGTCGTCGATGATTTGTTCGAGGTCATCAACGCTGTAGAGGAAGGCCTGGTTCAGGGTGTCGATGGCGGGGTCGAAGTTGCGCGGGATGGCGAGGTCGATGAGGACTTGCAGGCTGTTGCGCCGCCGGTTGAGGGATTCTTTGATGTGTTCGCGGCTGATGAGGGTGCGGTCGCTACGCGCCGCGCCGATGATGATGTCGGCTTCGTGCAGTTGCGCCGGCAGTTGTTCGAGGCTGATGGCGAAGCCGCCGTGTTCTTCGGCCAGTGTTTGTGCGTGGGCGAGGGTGCGGTTGGCGATGATGAGGCGCTTGATGTCGTTGTCTTTCAGGTATTTGGCGACGAGGCGTGCGGTGTCGCCTGCGCCGACGATGAGCGCGGTGCGGCGGTTGTGGTCGTCGTAGAAGCGGTGGGTGAGTTTGACGCCGGCGGCGGCGACGGAGACGTTGTTGGCGCCGATTTGGGTGCTGTGGCGGATTTGTTTGGCGACGGCGAAGCTCTGCTGAAAGAGGCGCTCCAGCACGCCGCCGATGGTGCCTGCTTTTTTGCCGAGGTGGTAGGCCTGTTTGAGTTGGCCGAGGATTTGCGGTTCGCCGAGGATGAGCGAGTCCAGCCCGCTGGCGACGCGGTAGATGTGGCGGATGGCATCGCGGTCGCGGTAGTGGAAGGTGATGGCGGCGAGGGCTTCCGGCGTGGTGTGTTTGGCCGCCGCGAGCCATTGGGCAAGGCGGGCGGGGTCGCCGCCGACGGTGTAGATTTCGCTGCGGTTGCAGGTGGAGAGCAGCGCGATTTCGCTCGCGCCGCTGGCTTCGCGGCAGGCGGCGAGGGCGGTGAGGGTTTCGTCGGGGGTGAAGCTGTATTTTTCGCGCTGCGCGGCGTCGGCGGTGTGGTGGTTGAGGCCGTAGGCGGTGATGGTTTTGCCGGGCGGGTCGTGGGGGTTCAACATATGGTCATTAAAAGTTTCATGTAGGTATTTTAAGCTATCGCGCTTTCTCTTTCAGCCGATGGTGTCCAGATTGCCACGTCGTAACCGTTTGTCTTTGGCGTTGTTCTGTGCGCTGCCCATGTTCCTTGGGCAGGGGTTCGCCGTGCCCGCGCAGCGCAAGTCGCAACCGCAATGGTCGCAGTCGTCGCAGTGGCTGTACGGTGCGATGACGGCGCGTTTTGAGGACCATGCGGGCAAGTTCGGCGCCGCGCTCAATACGATGGCGGATGTGGCGGTGGAGAGCGGCGAGTATGACGCGCTGGAGTATGGGTATGGCCTCGCCTGGGATACGCGCGATTTTGCCCGCGCCGAGAAGATTGCCCGTGTCTGGCTGGAGGCGTTTCCCAGGGATTTGGACGCGCGGCTGGCGCTGTTGCGCGTGCTGCTTGCCGACAGTCGCGGCGATGAGGCGCTGGCGCAGATGTCGGCCTTGCTTGATGCCGACGGCGGGCCGCAGATGGTGGCGCAGATTTTCCGCGTGCTGGCGGAGTTCCCGGACAGCGCAACCCGGCTGGTGTTGTTACAGCGGCTGAGCGCGCAGTTCCCGAAGAATCCGTATCTTTATTATTATCTTGGCCTGATGGCAAAGGAGCAGGGCAAGGTGACGACGGCGGTGCAGGCGTTCAGCGATGCCATTGCCCTCGACGGCAACTGGCGCGAGCTGGAGCTGATGCAGGCGCAGGTGCTGGCGAGCATCGGCAAGTTGCAGGAGGCGCGCAAGATTATGGATCGCATCACCACCCGCTATCCGCAGGATATCAATCTGCTTTCGGCCTATGTGGATATGCTGGTTGCGCATTATCAGTGGCAGGATGCGATTACCCTCGCCCTGCGCTGGAAGGAGTTACGCCCGCAGGATGCAACGGTGCGGCAGCTGGTGGCGCAGTTGTATGCGTCGGCGGGCGATTATCCGGCAGCGTTGCAGGCGTTCCGCGAGTTGCTGGACAGCCATCGCATTGACATGAACAGTTATCTGTTTTTTGTCGCCAACGCCGCCGAGCGCAGCGGGCAAGCGGATGTTGCCACTACCCTGCTCGGCGAGATTGCTGCCGATTCGCCGCGTTATTTGCAGGCGCAAGAGCGGTTGGCGCTGCTATCGTTCAACCGGGGCGATTACGACAAGGCACAGGCGCGTTTTGCCGCCTTGCGCCAGGAATTTCCCGATGACGCGCAGGTGCTGGACACCTATCTGGTTGAAACGGCGCAACTGCGGCGGACGCAGCAATGGCGGCGGCTGGAAAAATTGCTGAAAGAAGCGCTGGCGCGCTATCCCGATCAGGTTGATTTGCTCTACGTCCTCGCCGATTTCAACGCTGCGCGCGGCAATCTCAAGGAAGCCGAGGAGCAGTTCAACAAAATCCTCGCCGCCGACCCGGCCAATATCGACGCGCTCAACGCCTACGGCTATATGCTGCTGACGCAAACGGACGACGAAAAAAAAGCAGCGCAACTGATAGAAGCGGCCATCAAACTCTATCCGGATTCCCCGGCGATTCAGGACAGCTACGGCTGGCTGCTTTACCGCCAGGGCAAAACCGAAGACGCGCTCAACTGGCTGCGCCGCGCCTACGCCGCTTATCGCAACGACGAAATACCCGCGCATTACATCGAAGTGCTGGACGCATCCGGCGACAAGGCGCTCGCCGCCGAAGTTTATCGCTACGAAAAACAGGGGCAGCCGGACAATCTCGCCCTCAAATCCATTGGCAAAAAACTGGGACTCGACCATGACAAGAAAAAATAAACTGGCGGCATTCGGCCTCGCCCTGCTCCTCGCCGGCTGCGCGACGCCGCCCGCAGAAGACGAAAACGCGAGCTACACCACCACGCTCAACCCGCAACATTGGCGCGCCGAAGGCAAAATTGCGATGCGCTACCCCGAATGCCACCGCAGCCGTGGCTGCGAAGACAAAGGCGTCAACGCCAACATGGCATGGACCCACCATAACCAGGACGAACTGCTGGTCATCACCGACCCCTTCGGCCAGGAACGGATGCGCATTGACTATCGCGGTGGTGTCATCAACGTGCGCGAAGGGGCGCGCGAAGAAGTGATGAGCAAAGAAGAACTGGCAAAAGAAGTCGGCCTGCCAGTGCCGCTCGAATCCATCGCCAACTGGCTGATTACCCAACGCAGCGACGAAAGTTTCAACGCCGACGGCTGGCAGGTCGATGTCCGCGACTGGCAGGGCGCGTATTACCACAGCATCCGTCTGAAACAAAAAGACTACCAGATGAAGCTGGTCGTGCAAAAAATGACGACAATATAAACAGATGCACAAAAACTGCGGTATCCGCCTTGCGCACACAGAACAAATCGCTATAATGCGCGCCTCTCGCCGACCGAGGCGGGGAACGGGCGGATAACCCGTTGTTCAAAAATTGGGGTGTCGCCAAGTGGTTAAGGCACCGGGTTTTGATCCCGGCATTCGTAGGTTCGAATCCTTCCACCCCAGCCATCTCTTCTACCCAACATCCAAGGTGAAAACGTGTCCAGAGGCAGCATGACCGTATTCACGGGTAACGCGAATCCGCAACTTGCCCGTCAGATTGTCCAGCATCTCGGCTTGCCATTGGGCAACGCTATCGTTGACAAATTTTCCGACGGAGAAATCCGGGTAGAACTGCAAGAAAACGTCCGTGGCAAGGACGTTTTTGTTATTCAGCCGACCAGTCATCCCACCAATGACAGCATCATGGAACTGCTCATCCTGAGCGATGCCCTGCGCCGTGCTTCTGCCAACCGCATTACTGCCGTCATTCCCTACTTTGGCTATTCCCGCCAGGACCGCCGTCCGCGTTCTGCGCGCGTGCCGATTTCCGCCAAAGTGGTTGCCAACATGATTGTCGGCGTTGGCATTGACCGCGTCCTGACCTTGGATCTGCACGCCGACCAAATACAGGGATTCTTTGATTTCCCGGTGGACAACATTTACGCCACGCCGATCATCCTCAATGACCTGCTGGCACAAGATTTCAAAAACCCAGTGGTAGTATCGCCGGATATTGGCGGGGTTTTGCGTGCACGCGCCACCGCCAAACAGATTGACGCCAAACTGGCAATTATCGACAAGCGTCGCCCGCGCCCGAACGAATCAGAAGTGATGAACATCATCGGCGACAGTATTGAAGGCTGCGACTGCATCATCGTGGATGACATGGTTGACACCGCAGGCACCCTGTCCAATGCGGCGACCGCGCTGAAAGAACGCAAGGCGCGTACCGTAACGGCCTACTGTACCCACGCCATCCTGTCCGGCAACGCCATCGCCAACATCGAAAAATCCGGCATGGATCAACTGATTGTGACCGATTCCGTTGCCCTGCGTGAAGAAGCGAAAGCCTGCAAAAAAATCCGCGTGCTTTCCATCGCCGGACTGGTTGCCGAAAGCATCCGCCGCATCCACGTCGAAGAATCCATTTCCTCGCTGTTCGTCAACTAGACACGAACCGCGAACAACCTTGAAGAGCGCTGGTCGCAAGCGCTCTTTTTTATCCTACGGAGAAAACCATGAGTGAATATGCCTACACCCTGAGCGCCATCGTTCGCCAGGATAGCGGGAAAGGTGCGAGCCGCCGCCTGCGTCGTCAAGGACTGGTGCCTGCCATCGTTTACGGTGGCGAAGAAGCTGCCTTGGCAGTTGCCGTCAAACAGGACGATCTGGTCAAATTTGGTCGTTTTGACAGCTTCTATTCGCAAATCATCAATCTGCAAGTCGAAGGCAAAGGCGACATCGAAGTCATCGTACGCGATGTACAACGCCACCTCTACAAACCGCTCTATCAGCACATGGACTTCCAGCGCGTTGTTCGTGGCCAGGAACTGCAAGCCACCGTCAGCCTGCACTTTGTCAACGAAGAAGGCAGTGTCGGCGTCAAGGCGGGCGGACTGGTCGAACACCACCTCAACAGCGTGGAAATCGTTTGCTTGCCGCGCAACCTGCCAGAATACGTTGAAGTTGACATGACCGACGTTGCCTTGGGCGATGTCATCCACCTGCGTGACCTGAAACTGCCGCAAGGCGTGCGCCTGCTGCACGACGATGACCGCGCTGAAGCCGTGGTTGCGCAAATCGTTCACCCGCAACGCGGTGCCGCTGAAAGCGAAGAATCCGCTGCCGCAGACGAGGGCGAAAGCGCTGCCGAGTAATCGCGGATGATCAAACTGATTGTCGGCCTCGGCAACCCCGGCGCCCGCTACCAAAAAACCCGCCACAACGCGGGTTTTTGGCTATTGGATCAGCTCGCTGCCAGCGAAGGCGGACGGCTCGCCGAAGACAAAAAATTTCAGGGTGAATACGGCAAAATCACGCTGGCGCAGCAGCCGCTGCACCTGCTCAAACCGCTCACCTTCATGAATGCCAGCGGACGCGCCGTCAGTGCGCTCGCCAAGTTTTACGATCTGGCGCCGGAAGAAATCCTCGTTGTCCATGACGAACTGGACTTGCCGGAAGGCGCGGTCAAACTGAAATACAGCGGCGGCCACGGCGGCCACAACGGCCTGCGCGACATCATCGCCGCACTCGGCAGCAAAGATTTCTATCGCCTGCGCCTCGGCATCAACCATCCGGGCGACCGCAATCAGGTCGTGGATTACGTCCTGCATCCGCCCGGCAAGATAGAGCAGGAAAAAATAGACGACGCCATCGCGCGCGGCCTCGCCATCCTGCCGCTACTCGTGCGCGACGGCGCGGAAAAAGCGATGCACCGCCTGCATAGCGGCGGCTAAACGCAGCCGTTTCATGCGAAACCAGAGAGAAACACACAATGGGATTTAACTGCGGCATCGTTGGACTGCCGAACGTCGGAAAATCGACACTCTTCAATGCCCTGACCAACGCGGGGATTGACGCCAAAAACTTCCCCTTTTGCACCATCGAGCCGAACACCGGCATCGTTTATATGCCCGATCCACGGCTGGATGCGCTCGCTGCCATCGTCAAACCGGAGCGGGTGCTGCCGACGACGATGGAATTTGTCGATATTGCCGGACTGGTCGCCGGTGCCTCCAAAGGCGAAGGACTGGGCAACCAGTTTTTGGCCAACATCCGCGAGACCGATGCCATCGCACAGGTAGTGCGCTGTTTCGATGACGACGACATCGTCCACGTCGCCGGCAAAATCGACCCGCTCGCCGACATCCAGGTCATTGAAAGCGAGCTGATCCTGGCCGACATGGCCTCACTGGAAAAAGCGCAACAGCGCCTGGTGCGCGTTGCCAAGGGCGGCGACAAAGATGCCAAACTGAAACTGGACATCATCGCCCGCCTCACCCCGCACCTCGAAGACGGCAACCTCGCCCGCACCCTGCCGATGAGCGACGAAGAGCGCAAGGCGATGCGCGAACTGTTCCTCCTGACGATGAAACCGATGATGTACGTCGCCAACGTTGATGAAACCCATATCGACGGCGACAACGCCTACGTCCAACAGGTGCGCGACAAGGCGGCACAGGCGGACGCCGTCGTCGTCACCGTCTGCGCCGCAATAGAAGCCGAACTGTCGCAACTCGCCCCCGAAGAACAGGGCGAACTGCTCGCCAGCTACGGCCTCACCGAGCCGGGGCTGAACCGCGTCATCCGCGCCGGCTACCAACTGCTCGGCCTCGGCACCTACTTCACCGCCGGCGTCAAAGAAGTGCGCGCCTGGACCATGCCGGAAAACGCCACCGCGCCGCAGGCCGCCGGCGTCATCCACACCGACTTTGAACGCGGCTTCATCCGCGCCGAAGTCATCGCCTACGACGACTTCATCCGCTACCACGGCGAAGCGGGCGCAAAAGAAGCGGGTAAATGGCGCCTCGAAGGCAAGGACTACCGCGTACAAGAAGGCGACGTCATCCATTTCCGCTTCAACGTCTGATACCATCCCCACCCCACCCATTTCCAACAGGAGCAACCCATGGCGAACTACTCAACCAACGAATTCAAGGCCGGCCTGAAAATCATGCTGGACGGCGACCCGTACAACATCGTCGAAAACGAATTTGTCAAACCCGGCAAAGGACAAGCCTTCAACCGCGTCAAAGTGCGCAACCTCAAAACCGGCCGCGTCATCGAACGCACCTTCAAATCCGGCGACAGCGTCGAAGCCGCCGACGTCCACGAAACCGAAATGCAGTACCTCTACAAAGACGAAAGCAGCTGGCACTTCATGCACCCGGAAACCTTTGAACAACTGCAAGCCGACCAGGCCGCCGTTGCCGATGCCGACAAATGGATGCTGGAACAGGCGCTGTGTACCGTCGTCCTCTGGAACGGCAACATCATCAGCGTCACCGCGCCGAACTTCGTCGAACTCAAAGTCGTCGATACCGACCCCGGCCTGCGCGGCGACACCTCCGGCGGTGGCGGCAAACCGGCAACACTGGAAACCGGCGCCGTGGTGCGCGTACCGCTGTTCATGAACATCGGCGACGTCATCCGCGTTGATACCCGCAGCGGCGAATACCTCGGACGCGCCAAAGAATAACCCGCCGGGAGGAGTCCCATGTACAAACGCAGCCTCGCCCTGCTCGCCCCCATCGCCGTCGTCTCCTGCGTCACCGTCAACATCTACTTCCCGGCGGCCGCCGCCGAAAAAGCCGCCGACCAAATCATCCTTGACGTCTGGCACCAGCAGGGCGGCGCAGCGGAGGCGACAAAAGCGGCGACAACCCCGCCCGCTGCCAAAAACAGCGGCGCGAAAAACGAACACAGCGCGCTGGATCCGCGCCGCATCGTCGTCGCCGCACTCAGCGCCATCAGCGGCGAAGCCCACGCGCAAAACGTGGACTTCAACGCCTCCTCACCGCAAATCGAACAAATCAAGGCGCGCATGGCGAGCCGCTTCGGTGAACTGCGCCCCTTCCTTGACAGCGGTGCGGTCGGTCTCACCGGCGACGGCCTCGTCGCCGTGCATGACGCCAATGCGGCCAGCATGGCCGAACGCGCGCGAATGAACCAACTGGTCAATGCCGAAAACAAAGACCGCAAGGCGCTCTACCAGGCGATAGCGGACGCCAACAACCAGCCCGGCTGGGCGGGACAAATCCAGAAAACCTTTGCCGAACGCTGGATAAGCCAGGCACAAAGCGGCTGGTGGTACCAAAGCGGCGGCAGCTGGAAGCAAAAATAACCGCAATAGCGTAGGTTGGGTTAGCGCGTAACCTGACAACAAGAGCAGATATGGCGGCTATAACGCATCGCCCCGACAAAAGGAGCACAACATGAAAACCCTGATTATCAACGCCCATCCCGACCCGCACTCCGCCTGCTCCGCGACCAACCGCATGGTGGCGCACCTGCTCGCCAAACTGCCCGCAGGCAGCGCAGAAGTCGTCAATCTCGCGGAAAGCAAACAACCGAGCCTCGACAAGGCGGTGCTGGACATCTTCATCAAAACCGTCTTCCGCCGAGAACAACCGACTGCCGAAGAAACACAATACTTCGCCGGTATCCACGCGAATGTTGCCCAACTCAAAGCAGCACCGCGCCTCGTCATCGCCTATCCGATGTACAACTTCGGCATCCCGGCGCGCCTCAAAGACTGGATTGACAGCATCGTCGTCCCCGACGAAACCTTTCGCTACAACGCGAACGGCAACCCCGAAGGCCTGCTGACCACACACAAGGCGTTGATTTTGCAAGCCAGCGGCGGTGTCTTCAGCGAAGGCGGACGTGCCGCGATGGAGCACACCGTGCCATATCTGCAAGACGTGCTGCGCCTCCTTGGTTTCGTCAGCGTGGATGCGGTGCGCGCCGAAGGTACTACAAAAACTACTGGACTGGACGCTGCCGTCGCCAAAGCCTGCGCCGACATTGATGCAAAAATGGACACATTCACCCGGTAAACCATCAACAATAGGGTGCGCCTTGGCGCACCACTCCTGCTCTTGTGGCTGGAATCAAATACCCAAATACCGCCGCTCTGCTCCCTCCCCCTGTGGGGGATGGGCGGGGTGGGGTTACTGGTGGCACGCACGATGCCTTTTGCCAAAACGCTTCACCATCGCGCAGTACCGCAAATTAAACAAAATTGCAGGCGGAACACACCACAATAGAAACACCGCCCGTCCGCATCCCGCCAACCCGATTAACATACACCTTGAGCGCTCAAGTGTATGTATAACCCTGCCAACACCAGCAAAACCACCACCATGATTCATAACGTCCTCATCTTCGACATCGAAACCGTCGCCGACGTTGCCGCTTACCGCCTGCTCAACCACCCGCCGCAAGAGCTGGACGACGACACCATCTACCGCATGATGAGCAGCGAGCGCCTTGCCGAGACCGGCAGCACCTTCATGCGCCACCACCTGCACAAAATCGTTGCCATCTCGGTGGCAATGAAAACCGCGCAGGGGCTGAAAATCTGGTCACTGGGCGACGAGGCGAGCAGCGAATACGAAATCGTGCAGCGTTTCTTTCAGGGCATCGAAAAATACGCACCGACGCTGGTGAGCTGGAACGGCGGCGGTTTTGACCTGCCCGTTCTGCACTACCGCGCCCTCTTTCACGGCATCCCCGCGCAGCGCTACTTTGAAGTGGGCGACCACGACAACACCTACCGCTTCAACAACTACCAAAACCGCTACCACTGGCGCCACATTGACCTGATGGACGTCCTCTCCGGCTACCAGGCGCGCACCGTTGCCAGCCTTGACGATGTCGCCAAACTCTGCGGCTTCCCCGGCAAACTGGCGATGGACGGCAGCGCGGTGCAGGAGCGCTACACGAGCGGCGACATCAAGGGCATCCGCGACTACTGCGAAACCGACGTGCTGAACACCTACCTCGTGTACCTGCGCTTCGAGCTGATGCGCGGCAACCTCACCGCTGCGGAATATCAGCAAAGCCTTGAAGAAGCGCAAAATTTCCTGCAAGACCAGGAAAGCGAACACTGGCAGGAATTTTTGCAGGCCTGGGCGGAACGCGGCGCATGAGTGCGGAAGACGCCATCTACCGCGTGCAGTTCAAAACCGAACAGCACTACTACGACCTCTACGTCCGCCACGTCTTCCCCGCCGACATGGCGGGCTTCATCTGCCTGGAAGGCTTCCTTTTCCACGAAGAAACGCAGGTGCTGATTGACCCGCGCGTCGAGCGCCTCACCGCCGAATTTGGCGACGTCAGCACCGCCTTCGTCCCCTACCACCAAATCATCCGCATCGACAAGGTGCAGCGCCAGGGCGAAAGCCGCATCCACAGCGCCAGCAGCGGCAATCCCAAAATCAAACCGTTTCCGCCCGCGTTGTAAAAAAAGAAGGCCTTGTGCCTTCTTTTTGTTTGCCGCAGGTGCTGTTGGAACCTGTTTATAGCAATCCACCGAAAGTTTCAGACAAGGCGCGTCACTGAAGACAGATAGTGTCAGACCGCGCGACGGCGCGGGGTGATGTTTACGCTGGCTTTGCGCGCCAGCATGGTGCGGGCGTGGTCACGGCTGGTGTCGCTCGCGGCGCTGCCGAGCATCCGCGCGATTTCGGTGATGCGCGCTTCGTCGTCCAGCGCGGTAACGCGGGTTTGGGTGGCGTGGTTGTCGCTGTGTTTTTCGATGCGGTAGTGCGCGTCGGCGTAGGCGGCGACTTGTGGCAGGTGGGTGATGCACAGTACTTGCCGGTTTTGGCCGAGGGTGTGCAGCAGGCGGCCAACGGTGTCGGCGATTTCGCCGCCGATGCCGGTGTCGATTTCGTCGAAGATGATGGTCGGCGGCGGCGTCGGGGTTTCGTCGAGGCAGGCGACTTCGATGGCGAGGCTGACGCGCGAGAGTTCGCCGCCGGAGGCGACTTTGGCGAGCGGTTGTAGGGTCTGGCCGGGGTTGGCGCAGAGGGTGTAGGTGATGTCGTCGTTGCCGTGCGCGGCAGGGCGGGCGGCGGGCTGGACGCCGATGGCGAAGGTGGCTTTTTCCATGCCGAGTTGGTGTATCCATTGTTCGACGTCGCGCGCGAGTGCCGGGGCGGCTTTTTGTCGCGCGGCGCTCAAGGCAGCGGCTTTGGCGTGGTAGTCGGCCTCGGCGGCGCGGCAGGCGGCCTCTAACGCGCTGCCGCTCTGGTTTTTTTGCGAGAGGGCGGCGTGTTCGGCGGCGAGTTGTTGCCAGTGCGCGGGTAGTTGGCCGGGGACGATGTGGTGTTTGCGGGCAAGGGCGTGCAGCGCGCTCATCCGCGCTTCGGTCTCGGCAAGGGCTTCGGGGTCGTGTTCGATTTTGCCCAGTTGTTTGGCGAGGCTGTCGCTGGCCTCGCTCAGGTACACCGCGCTTTGTTCGAGCAGTTCGGCGGTTTCGCGGTAGGATTCGTGCAGGGCGGCGAGGTGTTCGGCTTCGCGCTGGGCGTGGCGCAAGGCGCTTTGCAGGTTGTGTTCGCCGTCGCTCAGTTGCTCGGCGAGACGGCTGCCGCTGGCAAGGATTTGGTCGGCGCTAGCGAGCAGGGTTTGTTTTGCGGCGAGTTCGTCAAATTCGTCTTCTTGCGGCGCGAGTTGTTCGATTTCGTCGAGCTGGTAGGCGAGCAGGGCGAGGCGTTCTTCGTCGCTGGTGCGCGCGGTTTGCCAGGCGGCGTGGTCTTTTTCGAGTTGTTGCCAGTGGCGGTAGGCGTCGGCGCAGGCGGCGAGCAGTTCGCGGTGTCCGGCGTAGCGGTCGAGGCGGCGGCGCTGTTCGTCGTTTTTGAGCAGCGCCTGGTTGTGGTGCTGGCCGTGGATGTTCACCAGCGCGGCGGCCAGTGTTTTGAGTTTGCCGCCGGTCACGTTTTGGTCGTTTACCCAGGCTTTGCTGCCGCCGTCGCGCAGGGTGCGGCGAATGACGACCTGGCCGGGGTTGTCCGGGTCGTCGAGGCCGTCGTCGGCGAGTGCCTGCTGGTGCGCGGCGCTGAGGTCGCGGAAGGTGGCGCTGACGGTGGCGCGTTTTTCGCCGTGGCGGATGCTGCTGGCGTCGGCGCGTTCGCCGAGGACGAGGCCGAGCGCGTCGATGAGGATGGATTTGCCCGCGCCGGTTTCGCCGGTGAGGACGTTGTAGCCGGGGCGGAAGTGGATTTCGCTGTGTTCGATGATGGCGATTTGGTCGATGGTGAGTTGTTCGAGCATGGGTTATCCGTGGCTGTCTTCGGGGGCGATGCCCCAGTTGAGTTTGGCGCGCAGGCGGTCCTGGAAGTGGTAGTTTTCCGGGTGCAGCACCGGCAGCGGGATACCGGCGCGGATGGTGATACGGTCTTTGTGATGCAGGCGGTGTTGTTGCTGGCCATCGATGCTGAGCTGCGCGCCGCCGGTTTTGGCGCCGGGGGTGATGGTAATCGGGCTACGCGCGTCGATGACTACCGGGCGCTGGGTCAGGGTGTGCGGGCAGATGGGGACGACGAGGCTGACCGGCAGGTTCGGTTCGATGATGGGGCCACCGGCGGCGAGGGCGTAGGCGGTGGAGCCGGTCGGGGTGGCGATGATGAGGCCGTCGGCACGGTAGTGGCTTAAGTAGCGGTCGTGGCTGTACACGTCCAGCTCGATCATTTGTGCCTTGCTGCTGCGGATGACGGCGTCGTTGATGGCGAGATGCTCAGCGCTGCCGTCGCGGCTGTCGATGGTGACTTTCAGGGTGTGGCGCTGTTCGCACTGGTAATGTCCGGCGAGAATGCGGTCGAGCTGGGCGGCAAGGTCGTCGAGAGTGAGGTCGGCGAGGAAGCCCAAGCGGCCGGTGTGGATGCCAATCAACGGGATTTGCCGGTCAATCAGCGCGCGGCTGGCGTAGAGGAAGGTGCCGTCGCCACCGATGACGATGCACAGATCCACGTCATCCCAGGCGCTGACCGGGCGGGCGGCGGGGATGGCCTGGTATTCGGGCGGAACGGTGTCGGGGTCGAGGCTGTAGCGCAGGTTGCGCTGTTCGAGGACGGCGAGGGTGCGGGTAAGGGCGTCCTGCACACGGATGGCGCCGAGTTTGCCGATGATGCCGATGTGGCGGAAGGTTTGGGGCATGATGGTGTGGGGGCGGTGAAATGCGCGCATTATAGCGGGGCTTGGCGGCTTGAAAATCGCCAGGCAAAGCGGCGGCGAAAGCGGTAGAATACGCGCCTCAAACAAGCCTTGCTGCGGCAAGGCTTTTTCTTATGTAAATCCCCATCAGAGAGTAATCCATGACTGTAAAAATCCCGATGACCAAGAAAGGCGAGCAGGCTTTGCGCGCTGAACTGGAAAAATTGAAAAGCGAAGACCGCCCGCGTGTGATTGAGGCGATTGCCGAGGCGCGCGAACACGGCGATTTGAAGGAAAATGCCGAATACCACGCCGCGCGCGAACAGCAGGGCTTTATCGAAGGCCGCATCCGCGAGCTGGAGCATAAATTGAGCCACGCCAATGTGATTGACGTGATGAATCTCGCGCAAAATGGCAAGGTGGTTTTCGGCACCACGGTTGAGCTGGAAGACAGCGACAGCGGCGAAGAAATGACTTATAAAATCGTCGGCGAAGATGAAGCCGATATTAAAGCCGGGCTGATTTCCAATACCTCCCCGATTGCGCGCGCTCTCTTGGGCAAAGAAGAAGGCGAGACGGTAGAAGTGGTCATTCCCGGTGGCCGCAAAATGCTGGAAATCCTCGCGGTGCGTTACGAGGAATAATTTATTTGCAAAACCCGCCTTGTACGCGGGTTTTTTATGCGCTGCTCATGGGGACATTACGGTCATCAAAATCCCGCTCCGGCGGGATTTTTCATGCCTGCCCGGCGGCAAAATGGCGCGTTATAATGCCCTCCTTGATTCTCCACAGGAAAACTCATGCGCATTGCCCTCCCCTGTCTGCTTGCCCTCGCCCTCTGCGGCTGCGGCAACTACACCCCCTTCCTCTACAAAACCGACGTCATCCAGGGCAACATCTTCTCCGATGCCGATATCGCCCGCATCCAGCCCGGCATGAGCCGCGCCGAAGTCGAACGCCTGCTCGGCACGCCGCAACTGACCGACCCCTTCCACAAAGACCGCGCCAATTACCTCTACACCTACTTCGCCGGCGACAGCAAACACACCTACCACCGCCGCCTCGTCATCTATTACAGCGCTGACAACACCGTCGCCCACGTCGAAAACCAAGACATCACCGCAAAATAAAAGGAAAACATCATGATAGACAGCAAACTCCTGCGTCAGGACGCCGCCGCCATCGCCGCGCGCCTGCAAAGCCGTGGCTATACCTTCCCGCTGGACGAATACCAGCGCCTCGAAGACGCGCGCAAAACCGCGCAAGTCAAGGCCGAACAACTGCAAGCACAGCGCAACAGCCTCTCCGCGCAAATCGGCCAGGCGAAGAAAAAAGGCGAGAACACCGACGCGCTGATGGCACAAGTCGCCGCGCTCGACGCCGAACAACAGCAAAGCGAACAACACTACGCGGAAATCCAGACCGCGCTGGACGCGCTGCTCGCCACCGTCCCCAATCCGCCGCACGAAAGCGTCCCCGTCGGCAAGGACGAAGACGACAACCTCGAAGTGCGCCGCTGGGGCACGCCGCGCGTCTTCGACTTCCCGCCAAAAGAGCACGCCGACCTCGAAGCCATCGGCCTCGATTTCGACAACGGCGCCAAACTCGCTGGCGCGCGCTTCACCGTACTGCGCGGCGACCTCGCCCGCCTGCACCGCGCCATCGCCCAGTTCATGCTCGACGTCCACACCCGCGACGACGGCTACACCGAAATGTATGTGCCGTATGTGGCCAACGCGCAGGCACTGTTCGGCACCGGGCAGTTGCCCAAATTTGAAGAAGACCTCTTCAAAACCGCCCTCGGCGAGCGCCACTTCTACCTCATTCCCACCTCCGAAGTCAGCCTGACCAACCTCGTCGCCGACACCGTGCTCGAAGAAGCCGACTTGCCGCTCTACTACACCGCGCACACTCCCTGCTTCCGCTCCGAAGCGGGCTCACACGGGCGCGACGTGCGCGGCATGATCCGCCAGCACCAGTTCGACAAAGTAGAAATGGTGAAAATCGTCACCCCGGAAACCAGCTACGACGAGCTGGAAAAACTCACCGCCAACGCCGAAAACATCCTGCAAAAGCTGAATCTGCCCTACCGCGTCGTCCTCCTCTGCACCGGCGACATGGGCTTTTCGTCTGCCAAAACCTACGACCTCGAAGTGTGGCTGCCGGGGCAGGGCAAATACCGCGAAATCAGCTCATGCAGCAACTGCACCGACTTCCAGGCACGGCGGATGCAGGCGCGCTACCGCCCGAAAGACAGCAAAAAACCGCAGCCCGTCCACACCCTGAACGGCTCCGGCCTCGCCGTTGGCCGCACCCTCGTCGCCATCCTCGAAAACTACCAGAACGCCGACGGCAGCATCACCATCCCGGAAGCGCTGTTGCCGTACATGGGCGGCATCACGGAAATCCGCCCGCTGCGATAATCCCGCCGCCAGCAAAAACGCCACCCTCCGGTGGCGTTTTTTATGGGCAGTCAAAGGGTTTACGGCTTGCATCGCCCCTTGCCATCAAGACACGGCAGCGTGGCAATCTGTGTCTCGCGCGTCGCACCTTCGTACAACACCCAACTGCGGCTGCGGTCGGGATTGAGCAGTAGCACGCTGTTGGCGACGATATGCTGCTGCAACCACGGCTGCAACGGCAGCAGCTTCGCCGTATCGCCCGCCTGGTTGGCGGCGATGATTTCGGCGATTTTTTCGTCGCTGTCGCTCAGCCACAGCCAGGCGTCCGGCTCGGCCTGATGAATCGCCTCCGCCAGCGCGACGAGCTGCGCGCGGTTTTCCGGCTTCGGCACCAGTACATAAAGATAGCGCAGGCCGCGCGATTCAAATTCGCCGAGTACGCGCCAGTCGGCACGCGCGGGGGCGGGAGCGGTAACGGGGGGTGCGGGCGCAGCGGCCAGGGCGGGAAAGTGCGTGCTGACAAGCGCCAGGGCAAGCGCTACGAATAGCGGGCGGGGGGATGTCATGGAGAGGCTCCGGTTAATGGGGACAAACATTATAGCCATCCACCGAAAGTTTCAGACAAGGCGCGTCGCCGAAGACAGTACGCGGTTGTACGGCGAGGCGACGCAACACCGTATGAGGCTTTCGGTGGATGGCTATATCGGCGACAGACCGCGTGCCGTCCGTTAATTTATGGTCAACCGCCTCTGTTATCGCATTCTCACGATGGCACCCCGCGTTTGGCGCTCAAAAGCCGTACAGGCGCAGCAGGTCCAGCTTTTCCTGCGCCTGCCACCGTTTGAGCAGTAGCGCGTGCGGTTGCGGGCAAGGGGCGCCGGGGGCGGCGGCGGCGATGCGGTCGCAGCGGAAATGGCGGAAGTCCCGGCGCAATTCGCACCAGGCGGCGAGCAGGCGCGCGTCTTCAAAGTAGCCGAGGGCGATGGGCCACACCGTGCGCGCGCTCGTCTGTCCGGCGGCGTCGGTGTAGCGGAAGCGGAGGGTACGCTGCCCGCGCAGCGCGCGGCGGATGTGCGCCAGCGCCTGTTGCTCTGCCGCGCCGCAGGTGGCCGTTTTTTTGCCACTGAGCGGATAGAAGGCCTGTGCGGCGAGGCGTGCCGTCCATTTTTCCGGCAGCACATCGTGGATTTTGCCGAGCAGGCGACGCGCGGCGGCGGTCATGTCATCATCGCCCTGGACGATGGTGGCGCGGATGCCGAAGACCAGCGCCTCGATTTCGTCTTCGTCGAACATCAGCGGCGGCAGGAGGAAGTCCGTCTTGTGCAACATGAAACCGGTTCCCGCCGCGCCACGGATGTCCGCGCCCTGTTGCCGCAGCGTGTCGATGTCGCGGTAGATGGTGCGCAGGCTGACGCCGTGGCGAGCGGCGAGCGCGGACGCGCTGACGGCACGGCGGCTGTCGCGCAGGTGTTGCAGCAGGGTGAGCAGGCGTTGGGTGCGGGTCATGCGGCAATTTTATAGTAATCCTCACCCGGTTCCGTGCAGGTTTCAGGTGAAACGGTGCAGGCGGTAGGGGGTGAGATCCAGCGGCGGGGTTTCGTCGAAGTACAGCGCCGCCAGGATTTCCGCGGTGAGCGCCGCTTGCGTCAGGCCGAGGTGCTGGTGGCCGAAGGCGAGGAGCAGGTCGCCATCGCGGTCGATGACCGGCAAGCTGTCGGCGGTGGTCGGGCGGAAGCCCATCCAGGGTTGGGCATCGCGGGCGTCCAGCGGGGCTTGCAGCAGTTTTTCCGCGAGCGGGTGCAGGTTGTTGGCGCGCGCCATGTTCGGCGGCGCTTCGAGTCCCGCGTATTCCACCGTACCGGCGAGGCGCAGGCCATGCTGCATCGGTGTCATGACGAAGCTGTGGTCGATGCTGGAGACGGGCAGGCGCAGACGCGCGGCTTCGTGTGGCAGCATAAGGTGGTAGCCACGTTCGGTATCCAGCGGTACACGCAGGCCGGTGAGGCTGTCGGCCAGCGCCTTGCTGTGCGCACCGGCGCAGAGGATGAGGCGGTCGGCATGGTGGCTGTCGCCATTTTCCGCTTTGAGGCTGAAGCCGCTGTTTTCGCGGCGGGCAGCGGTGATGCGGCTGTGTTCGCGGATGTTGCCACCGCTCGCGCGTAGGGCTTGGGCGAGGGTCGCGCCGAGGGCGGCAAGGTCGATGATATGCGCCGAGCGCTGGTAGTGGATGCCGCCGTGTTGGCGGGCGAGCGCCGGTTCCAGTTCTTGCAGTTCGTCGCCGTGCAAATACTGGCAGGGAAAGCCCAGCGCTTGCAGTTGCGCGGCGTATGCAGGCAGGCGGGCGGCGGTTTTGGCGCGGCTCGCAACGTGCAGGATGCCATCGTGGCGGAGAAGCGGCGCCAGTTGCCAGCGCGCGGCGAGGCGTTCCCAGGCGGCAAGGCTTTCCCGGTTGAGCGCGAGCAGGGCGCGGTGGTTGTGCTGGTAGCGCGCGGGCAGCATGTTGGTGAACATCTGCCAGCCCCAGGGCAGCATTTTCGGCAGGTAACGCCAGTCGATGCGTAGCGGGCCGAGCGGATTGATGAGCATCGCCGGGAGTTTGCGCAAGGTGGCGAGGCTGGCAACGGGATAGTTGTATTCGGTGGCGATGTGCCCGGCGTTGCCAAGTGATGCGCCGCCAAATGGTGTTTCGGCCTCGTGCAGGGTAACGGTTTCGCCGCGTTGGCACAGGTTGAGGGCAATGGTGAGGCCGATGATGCCGCCGCCGATGATGTGGGTGTTCATGGGTTTTTCAGGGGTTGGAAGGAAACGTTGGCTCAATGCAGCTCAAGGTCGAGGTCGCCCTGTTGCATGCGTTGCAGGCGGTCGAGGTTTTCTTGGCTGATGGCAATGCCCTCTTTGGCGGCAGCGGCGCGGGCGGCGTAGCGGCGCTCGGACGGCAGGCGCGCGCCCTGGGCGCGGATGGCGGCAAGCAGTTTTTCGGCATGGGCGAGACGGTCTGTGGCGGCAAAGGCGGCGGGATCGAGGGCGATGTGCAGGGTGCCGTGGTTGGGCGCGAGGCCGCCGTCGGCTTCGCTGCTTTCGCTGCTCAGGTGGTCGCCAATCCACACGGCGGCGAGGATTTCGATCATGGTGGAGATGGCCGAGCCTTTGTGGCCGCCAAAGGGCAGGAGTGCGCCCGCCAGCACCGCCGCCGGGTCGCGGCTTGGGGCGCCGTCGGCGTCAATGCCCCAGCCGTCCGGCAGCGGTTTGCCGTCCAGGCGGTGCAGTTCGATTTCGCCGCGCGCGACGACGGAGGTGGCGAAGTCGTAAATGTAGGGCGGTGCGTCGCCGTTGGGCCAGGCAAAGGCGAGCGGGTTGGTGCCCAGCAGGGGCGCGTTGCCACCGGACGGGGCGACGTAAGCGCTGCTCGGGCACATGGCAAGCGCGCCAACGCCCAGTCCGGCAAGGGTTTCGACTTCCGGCCAGAGGGCAGAGAGGTGCAGGCAGTGGTTGATAGCCATCGCCGCGATGCCGTGGCGTCGCGCTTTTTCTGCCAGGAGTGGCGCGCCACGGCTGAATGCCAGCGGGCTGAATTCGCCGTGTGCGTCGATTTTGAGGATGGCGCGTTCGGGCGGGTTGTCGATGGTGGGTTCGCGCGCGCCGTGGTTCTGTCCGGCGCGGCGGCTTTTGAGGATGCCGGTCAGGCGGTAGATGCCGTGCGAGCGGCATTGGTCGCGCTCTGCCCGGGCGAGGACTTCCGCGATGGCTGCGGCGTGTGCTTCGTTGTAGCCTCCGGCGCGCAGGGTGGCGGCGAGCAGGGCGTGCAGTTCGGGGTAGGTGAGGTGTGGCATGGGCGACTCCGGGGGTTGGAGATGGGTGGGACAGGAATTTGGGGCGGGTCGGGGAGGGGGTATATCGGCGCACTTTGTACTTTTCTTTGCCTGTATCGCTACAGCCCTCACCCCAACCCCTCTCTCGTCCTGCGGACGAGCAATGTTTGTCCCACAGGGAGAGGGGCTTCGTTTTACCCGGCCCTCCCCCGAACCCCACGCAAAATGCGGTCGCATTTTGTGTGGGAACCCGACCACGGGGGCGTTTGGATAGGGTGTGGGCGTTTTTACGCGACGGCGAGTCCGTAGGGGCGGCTCGCTTTTGCCAGCAGTTTCCAGACGTAGTCGGCGAAGCTGCGGCGGATGATGAGGCTGTAGTGCGTGGCGCCGTGTTTGTGCAGGGTGATGTGCGCGGCTTCCATCACAGTGCCGATGACTTCGCCCGCGGCGAGGTTCTCGACCGGGTACGGGGTGAGGTGGCGCAGTACGGTTGCGACGGCTTCGCCGCGCAATTCCAGTCCGGTGTAGCCGCCGCTGTTATCGACGATTTGTGCGTGCTGGTTGGCGAGCGCGCGTTGCAGGCGGGTGGCAAGTGCGGTTTTGTCCTGCCACGGGCTTTTTAGCAGCCATTCGTCCGGCGAGAGGCGCAGGATGGTGAGCGCATCTTTTTCTGCGCTTTGTCTTGGTGCGGTCGGCAGGGCAACGCCAAGCGCGTTTTCGGCGGCGGCGGTAAAGGCGCTGTCTTCCGGTTTGCCGCGCAGGATGTGGATGGCGCTTTGTGGCCATTCGCTGGCGGTGATGCCCGCCGCGCGCGCGGGCGCGGGGTGGGCGGCGAGTTGGCGCGCGAGCGGGGTTTCCCAGGTGATTTCAGGCATTTTGGCGTTCTCCGGCAGGGTCTACGAAGTTGGTGCTACTGATGGTGGCGGCGTAGGTTTTGCCGTGGGCGAAGGCATAGACGGTTTCGCCTTGGCGTGCCGCGCCGTTTTCGATGTTGGCCAGGGCGATGCTGCGGCCGAGGGCGACGCTGTGGTAGCTGGAGGTGATGTAGCCGAGGCTTGCCACCGGCGGGTCGTCGCTGCCGGCGCGCGGCACGGCGGGGTCGGCTGTGGCGATGATTTGCGCGCCTTCGGGCAGGATGGTGTGCGGGTCGGCGGCGAGCAGTCCTACCAGTTGTTTGCGTCCTGCGCGCGCGGTGTCGCTGCGGGCGAGGGAGCGCTGGCCGAGGAAGCTGTAGGGTTTTTTGAGGTTCACTGCCCACGGCATGCCGAGGTCGAACGGGGTTTGGGTGGCATCGGTGTCTTGCCCGACGATGATGAAGCCTTTTTCGGCGCGCAAGACGTGCATGGTTTCGGTGCCGTAAGGGGTCGCGCCCGCTGTCATCACCGCTTCCCAGATGTGGCGGCCGTAGCCGGCGGCAACGTTGATTTCGTAGGCGAGTTCGCCGGAGAAGCTGATGCGGAAGACGCGCGCGGCGATGCCGGCAACGGTACCCGCCCGCCATTCCATGAATTTGAAGGCGTCGCGGGAGAAGTCGATGTCATCACAAAGGCTTTGCAGGATTTGCCGCGACTCGGGGCCGACGACGGCGATGGTCGCCCAGTGGTCGGTGACGGAGGTCAGCCAGACGTCAAGTTCCGGCCATTCGATTTGGTGCCAGCGTTCGAGCCAGTCGAGGACGCGCGCCGCGCCGCCGGTGGTGGTGGTCATGTAGAACTGGTTGTCGTGGATGCAGGCGGTGACGCCGTCGTCCATTACCATGCCGTTTTCGTCGAGCATGAGGCCGTAGCGGCATTTGCCGGGCTCCAGTTTGTTCCAGGCGTTGCTGTACACGCGGTTCAGGAATTCGCGCGCGTCTTTGCCGTCGATTTGGATTTTGCCGAGGGTGCTGGCGTCGATGGCACCGGCATGGTTGCGCACGGCGGCGGTTTCGCGGGCGACTGCGGCGTGCAGGTCTTCGCCCGCCTGCGGGAAGTACCACGGCCGCCACCATTGGCCGACGGCTTCCATTGCCGCAGCGCGCGCTTCGTGCGCGGGGTGCAGGGCAGTGGTGCGCTCTGGCTCGAAGGTGTTGCCCTGGCGGTAGCCGGCGAGCGCGCCGAAGGTGACGGGTGTCCACGGCGGGCGGTAGGTGGTGGTGCTGACGGCGGCGGGCGAGATGCCAAGCGCGGCAGCGGTGAGGTGGATGCTGTTGACGCTGGTGAGTTTGCCCTGGTCGGTGCCGAAGCCGAAGGCGGTGTAGCGTTTGACGTGTTCGATGTGCTGGTAGTTTTCGGCGACGGCGATGGCGATGTCGGCGGCGGTGACGTCGTTTTGGTAATCGACGAAGGCTTTGGCGCCGGTGCCTTCGGGCTTGCCGTCTTGTAGGCGCACGGCGAAGGCGGGCGGGTTGGTTTCGGCGGCCTCATCTATGCGCGGCAGGGTGATTTCGCCGTTCGTGCCGAGGGCTGCGAGGGCGGCGCGGGTGGTGGCAGCGGTTTGTGCCAGCGCGTCTGTCCAGCGGTAGTGGCCGGTGACACTACCGATGCCCGCGATGCCGTCGCGGCTTTGGCGGTAGTCATCCGGTACGGTGAAGGCGTGCGCGGCTTCATTCCAGTCGGGGCGGCGGGTGTCGTGGCAGTAGAGGTGGACGCTGGGGCTGATGCCGCCGCTGCTCATCACGGTTTCGACGGCGATGTCGCGCGCTTCGCCGCTGCCGGGGTGGTAGAGGCGCGCGCCTGCGACGTGTTGGCGGCCGCGCACTGCGGCGATGTGGTAGCCGGGCAGGACGGTGATGTTGGCAGCGAGTCCGGCAGGCGCTTTGGCATTGGCGCGGATGTCGGCGACGGTTACGCTTGCGCCTGCGGCGGCGTAGTCGGCAGCGGTGTGGTAGATGCCGTCGTGGCTGCCGCAGATGAGGACGGTTTCGCCGGGCAGGATGCCGTAGCGGTTGAGGTAGGTTTGGCCGGCGGCGAGGGTCATGACGCCAGGCAGGTCGTTGTTGCCGAAGACAAGCGGGCGGTCGATGCCGCCGCTGGCGAGCAGGATTTGTCGTGCGCGGATTTTGTGCAGACGCTGCCGCGGCTGGTCGGGGTCGCGGGCGGCAGGCGGCAGGTGGTCTTGTTTTTGTTCGAGCGCTTGGACGTAGTTGTGGTCGTGCACGGCAACGGCGGCGCAACGCGAGAGGATTTCGAGGTTGGGCAGGGTTTTGAGGCGAGCGAGCAGCGCATCAAGGTAGGCGTGCGCGGGCTGGTCGTCGAAGCGGGTTTGGCCTTCGCTCAACAGCCAGCCGCCGGGTTCGTTTTGTTCATCGACGAGCAGGGTTTTGAGGCCGGCACGGGCGCTGGCTTCGGCGGCAAGCAGGCCGCAGAGTCCGCCACCAACGACCAGCACATCCACGTGGTGATGCAGGTGGTCGTACCATTCTTGGTCGGCGCTACGAGGCGCGTCGCCAAAGCCGGCCAGGGCGCGGATGGCGTTTTCGTAGCGCGGCCACAGGCTTTGCGGCCATTTGAAGGTTTTGCTGTAGAAGCCGGGCGGCATGTAGCGCTGTGCCAGGCGACCGATGAGGCTTTTGCTGCGCCGTATGGCGCTGCTGCGCGCTTGCAGGCCAGGGTAGAGTTCGACTTGGGTCGCTTTTTGGTTGGGGGTGGCATGGCCGCCGTCTTCGAGTTGGACGAGGGCGTTCGGTTCTTCGCAACCAGCGGCGAGGATGCCACGCGGTCGCCCGTATTTGTAGCTTTGGCCGACGACGCGCACGCCGTTGGCAATGAGTGCGGCGGCGAGGGTGTCGCCGGCAAGTCCTTGGTAGGTTTTGCCGTTCCAGCTGAAGCTGACGGGTTGGCTGGCATCAACGCGGATGCCGGGTTTGTGGATGCGGCGGGCGCTCATGCTTCCTCCTCACGCCAGGCGCGTTTGGCGTCGTTCAGGGTGTAACTGGCAGCGATGGCGTTGGTGACGTTGTGGCGTTTGACGACCAGCACTTTGCGGCAGCCGGCGCCGTGTACCCATTGTTCCCAGACCCAGCCTTTGGGGTTTTTGCGGTGGAAGAGGTAGTCGCCCCAGGCTTCGTCGCTGATGCTGTCGGGGTTTGCCGGGCGGACGATGAAGGCTTCGCCGGCATGGTGGTATTCGCTTTCGTTGCGGGTGTCCGCGCAGTGCGGGCAGTAGATGGCAAGCATGGTTCTCTCCTAGTGGGCAACGGCGGCGGCGCCGTGTTCGTCGATGAGGTGGCCGCTGTTGAAGCGCGCGAGCGCAAAGGGGCGGGCGAGCGGGTGCGGTTCGTCGTGGGCGATGGTGTGGGCGAAGACGTTGCCAGAGCCGGGGGTTGCCTTGAAGCCGCCCGTTCCCCAGCCGCAGTTGAGGTAGAAGCCTTGTATCGGGGTTTTGCCGATGATGGGGCTGGCATCCGGGGTGGTATCGACGATGCCGCCCCATTGGCGGTTCATGCGCACGCGCGAAAGCGAGGGGAACATTTCGACGATGGCAGCGGCGGTGTGCTCAATGATGTGTTCGCTGCCGCGCTGGCCGTAGCCAGTGTAGCTGTCGATGCCGGCGCCGATGACGTATTCGCCTTTGTCGGATTGGCTGATGTAGCCATGCACGGCGTTGGACATGATGACGCTGTCTATGGAGCGGGTCATGGATTCGGAGACGAAGGCTTGCAGCGGGTGGCTTTCCAGCGGCAGGCGCAAGCCCGCCATGCCTGCCAACACGCCAGAATGGCCGGCGACAACGCAGCCGACGCGGTCGGCTTTGACGTAGCCTTGCGAGGTTTGTACGCCACGGATGCGCCCGCCTTCGATGTCCAGCCCGGTTACTTCGCAGTTTTCGACTAAATCAACGCCAAGGTTGCTGGCGGCGCGGGCAAAGCCGCGCGCCACCGCATCGTGGTGGGCGATGCCGCCGCGCGGCTGGAAGCTCGCACCCATCACCGGGTAACGGGCGCGGCTTGAGCAGTCGAGCAGCGGGATGCGTTCTTTGAGCGTTTTTGCGTCCACTACTTCCACATCCACCCCTTGCAGGATGTTGGCGTTGGCGCGGCGTTCGATGTCGCGCATGTCTTGCAGGGTGTGGCCGAGGTTATAGACGCCGCGCTGGCTGAACAGCACGTTGAAGTTGAGGTCGGCGGTCAGCCCTTCCCACAATTTCAGCGAATGCTCAAACAGCGCCGCCGCCTCGCTCCAAAGATAATTAGAGCGGACGATGGTGGTGTTGCGCGCGGTGTTGCCGCCGCCGAGCCAGCCGCGTTCCAGCACGGCAATGCGGCCGGGGCGGTGTTCTTTCGCCAGATAGTAGGCGGTGGCAAGCCCATGTCCGCCGCCGCCGATGATGACGACGTCGTAGCTGTCGGCAAGTGTCGCGCGGCGATAGGCGGGCTGCCAGTCGCGGTTGTGGCGCAGACCGTGTTTGAAAAGACTCCACCAAGAGTAGCGTTCAAAGTGCATATAACCTCCACTTACACCATGTAATCATCAACTTCGTCGGCGATTTCTTCCATGTCCTCATCGGCGAGGGTTTGCGGGCCGCGCGGGTCAAGCGGCGTAAACCAGCCAAACGCCGCATAAATCAGGCCAATCAGCGGCGACAGCCAGCAGAACAGCGCGAACGGCGCATAAATAAACGTACTCAGGCCGAGAGTGGCGGTGACGAACGCGCCGCCGTTGTTCCAGGGAATGAGCGGCGAGACCAGCGTGCCCCAGTCCTCCAGCGTGCGCGACAAAATGGCGCGGTCGTAGCCCATCTCGGCGAACTTGCCCTTCATCAGGCGGCCGGGCAACACCAGCGACGTATAAATCTCGCCCGCGACCAGCCCGACAATCAGCACCGCGCTGGCAGCAGTCGCCACCAGCGAAAACCGCGAACGAATCAGCACATTGAGCTTGGCGAGAATCGCGCGGAACGTGCCGTAGGCTTCCAGACAGCCGACAAAGGCGAGCGACAGCATCATCATCGTAATCACCCAGGTCATCGACATAATCCCGCCCTTGGACAGAAGCTTGTCCATCGCCTCCTGCCCGGTGTGCGCCTTAAAGCCGTTCATCAAAATATCCGAGACCGCGCTCAACTTCACGCCCTGATAAACCACGGCGAGCAGCACCGCGAGAAAAATCCCGGTGCAAAGCGTCCCCATCACCGAATACTTACGGAAACCCATGAAAATGACCACCGCCGCCGGAATCAGCGTAATCCAGCCAATCCTGAAATGATCCATCATCAACTGGCGGAACAGCTCGCGCGTGGCGAGCGACCCCTCGCCCGCATCACCGCCATAATGCAGACTCACCAGCGCGTACACCACGATAGTAATCGCATACGCGGGAATCGTATTGGGCAGCATCGCCTTGATATGCGACCAAATATCCGTACCGGCGACCGCGGGCGACAAATTCGTCGTATCCGACAGCGGCGACATCTTGTCGCCGAAAAACGAGCCCGAACAAATCGCGCCGACCGTCCAGTGCATCGGCACGCCGAGCGCCTCGCCAATGCCGACCATGGCAAGGCCGACCGTGCCGACCGTACCCCAGGAAGTCCCGGTGGCGAGCGAGACCACCGTCGTCAAAATACAAGTGGCGGGCAAAAACACCGTCGGCTTCAAAATCGACAGCCCATACACCAGCACCGTCTGCACCGTGCCGGCGGCGATGGAAGCGGCAATCATCATGCCGACGCAGAGAATAATCACCGTGGTGGGCAGCGCGACCTTCATCACGCGGTACATATGCTGCTCCATGCCCGCCCACTTGCGCCCCTTGAGCGCCATAAACATGCCGGTGATACAAATGCCGATGACCAGCGGCACGTGCGGCGTGTAATCCTTGAAAACGAAGAACTGCACCATGAGCAGCGCGACCGTCAGCAAGAGCGGCGCAAGCTCAAACCAAAACGGATAATGGTCGCGGTTTTTGAACTGACTGAACATACTTCCTCCCGAAAACAGAAATTGAAGCGGAGAAAGCGGCAAACAGGCGGCATTCCCCGCGCGGGAATGCCGAAAGCGATGCGGTCTGGGAAACGGACGGGGTCAGAACCGCATGGCAGAAGACACCCCCACAGTCACTTCATGCAAAGGCTGAAGCGACCTTAACTGCATCATGCATTAACTCGACGTTACAATCAACCGTGGAAAAGAAAAAAACGCGTAAATCCACTCAAAAATACAAAAAATCACAGTTTTCAGGTTGGATTAGCGCGGTACGAGCAACTGGAACCGCTCGCGTAGCGGGAGAGACCCAACAAGCCAAATGCCGGACAGCCATCCATCGAAAGTTTCAGACAAGGCGCGTCGCCGAAGACAGTACGCGGTTGTACGGCGCGGGTTTCCCTAAAAAATGGCTTCGCCATTTTTTAGGGTGCCCGGTCAGGCGGCGCAACACAGTATGAGGCTTTCGGTGGATGGCTATGGTTCGGGCGGTTACGGACTTCGTCCTAACCGCCCCTACGTTTTGCGGGTGATTGGCGTGGATTGTCATACACCCTCACAACAACGCCCTCCGGCGGGAGGGCGTTGTCGCGGCGGGTTTATTTGAACTCGTAGCGCACCGTCGCCATCACGCTGCGCTCCGCGCCGGGGATGTTGAAGGTGTTGGTGCTGCCGACGCGGGTGTAGTACTTGCGGTCGAAGAGGTTGTCCACGTTCAGTTGCAGTTTGAGTTGCGGGGTGATGCGGTACGCCGCCATCGCGTCCACCGTCGCATAGCCGCCGCCGCGCACGCCCTGCGAGCTACGGATGCCGCTCATCGCGTTCACCCCGCCGCCAACGGTGATGTCGTCGGTGATGTCGTAGGTCGTCCACAGGTTGGCGCTGTGGCGCGGCATGAGGAGGAAGATGCCGTCGTCGCGCGTGGTCGCCGCCCGTTTGATTTTCGGGCTCAAATAGCTGTAGCCCGCATGGATGCTCCAGCGGTCCGTGAGCGCGCCGCTCGCTTCCAGCTCCACCCCCTGCATGACGCGCTTGCCGAGCGCGGTGTAGTGGTTGTTGTCGCCGGCGATGCTGGCGGCGGCGTTTTTGTCTTGCAGGCGGTAGAGGCTGACGCGGGTGTTGAGGCGGTCGCCGAGGTAGCTGCCTTTGTGACCGATTTCGATTTGGTCGCCCCGGCGCGGTTTGAGCAGGCGGCCATTGCGGTCAATCGCGGTTTGCGGGCGGTAAAGCGAGCTGTAGCTGGCGTAGAGGCTGTCGGTTTTGCTGAAGTCCCAGACGACGCCCGCGTAGCCGGTAATTGGCGTGCCGTTGCGTTTTTCTTTGGCGGTGCCATCGCCGCTCTGGATTTGGTAATGGCCGATGCGGCCACCGCCGATGAGCGAGAGGTTTTCCAGCGGGCGGACGACGAGTTTTCCGTAAACGCCTGCTTCGTCGAGGGTTTCTTCGTCAAGGGTGCGGGCATAGCCGCGTGCGCCCGCGCGGGCGTTGCCGAGGATGTTGGTGTAGGACAGGCCGCCGAGAGTGCGGTAGTCGCGGGCGGCACCGAGCGCGCGCGCCCGGCCTTGTTCGTTGCTGGTTTTGAAGTGGTTGTAGTCGGCACCAACGACGTATTCGTTGCGCATCGCGCCCCAGTTGAAAGGCTGGCTGTAGCTGGCGTCAAAGGCGAGCGCTTTTTGTTTGATGTTGGTGCCGAGTCCGGTCGGCGTCACCTGTATTGGTCATCGAGCGCGCTGCCGGCGAAGGCGTAGTTCGATTCGGCGTCGCGGTCGCTGTAGCGCAGGCCGATTTTGCCGTAGGCACCGTTGGCAAAGTAGCGGTCAAGGTCGGCGAAGGCGTCGTGGCTCTGCATTTCAAAGTGGTTCCAGTTGGCCCGGTGAAGCTCTTTTGCGGCAGGGGCAGCAGTTTGCCGTTTTTGTAGGCGGGCAGGCCGTTGTCCGGGGTGATGTGGCGCTGCTGGTAGAGGTAGCCGACGCCTGCGGTGGTGTCCGGACCGATGTCCCAGTCCAGCGCGGCGTAGGCGATTTCGTGGTGGTTGTTTTGCTTCGCCGGTTTGGGCGATTTGCCTGCTGGTCTCGGCGAGGACGCGGCCGCGCACGGTGCCGCTCTGGTTCAGTTTGCCGGAGACGTCGCCGCCCAGTTTGTATTGTTTGTCGGTGCCGTAGCCCGCGTTGGCGCTGGCGGCGAAGCTGTCGCCGGGACATTTGCGCACCAAATTCACAATGCCGCCCATTTCGCCGCTGCTATCAAAGAGGCCGCCGGGGCCGCGCATGACTTCGACGCGGTCAAAGGCGGCGAGGTTGGGCAGGGTACCGTTGATGCTCTGCATCTGCACGGGCAGGCCATCGACGTTGTATTCGTCGTATTCGTAGCCGCGCGCATAGACGGAGGAGCGGCCATCGTCGTTGGACAACACGCGCAGGCCGGGGGTTTTGCGCGCGAGCTGGTCCAGCGTTTCGACGTTGCGGTCCTTGATTTGCTGGTTGGTGACGATGCTGATGGATTGCGGGATTTCGCGCGGCGTCGCCGGGATTTTGGTGCCGACGGTGGCGGCAAAGGCACTGTAATCGCGGCTGTTTTCGGTGGCGTCGGCGCTGTAGCCGCGCTGGGTTTTGATGAAGATGGTGTCTAGTGTTTCGCTGTCATCGGCAGCAATGGCGGCGGCGAGCAGGTTGCGGGGGTGCATGAAGGCTCCTTGTGGTTGATGAGAATCCGTAGCATTTTAATGAATTGCCGGGGGTTAATGAAGCGGCTTCCCGCCACCCGCCTTGTCCACTACCGCACCACCACCCGCACCTTGCGGTAGCCCGCGACCGGATACTGCGCAAAGGCACAGGGCTCAGGGTCGGCGGCATCGAGTGCGATGTCTGCCGTGCCGGACAGCAGCTCCTCCATCAGCAGCCGCAATTCAAGACGGGCGAGCGGCGCGCCGGGGCAGGCGTGAATGCCCGCGCCGTAAACGAGGTTGGCGCCCTGGTCGCGTTCGGGGCGGTAGGCGAGCGCATCGGCGAAGGCGGCTTCGTCGCGGTTCACGCTTGCCCAGTTCAGCGTCACCCGGCTGCCCGCGGGCAGGGTGCGACCGCCCACCGTCACCGGGCAGGTGGTGATGCGGCGGTTGCTCACCAGCGGGTCTTCGAGGCGCATGATTTCCTCAACGGCGGCGGGAATGGCGGCGCTGTCCGCGCGCAACCGCGCCTGTTCCGCCGGATGTGCGGCGAGGAAGCGCACGATAATGCCCGCGGCGGCGGAGACGGTAGAAAGCTCGCCCACCGTCCAGTTGCGGATGAGCGAAATCAGCTCGGCTTCCGTCATGAGGCGGTCGCCGTCGGGCAGATGCACCACGTCGTGCAGCAGTTCGCTGGTGATGTCATCCGTTGCCGACGCGCGCCGCTCCTGCAACAGGGCGCGGATATAGTGGTCAAATTCGAGGGCAACGGCGGAGATTTCCGCGCGGTCGCCGCGCAGCGTGGCACGGCGGTTCTTCTCAATCCACGCCGTCAGCGGCGCTTCCAGCGAATCCGGCCAGCCCATAAAGGCATTCTGGATGCGCATCGCGTAGCGCTGGGCGAAGCCGTCCATCACGTCCACCGCCTGCCCGCGCGGCAGGGCGGCGACCAAATCGCGGATGATGGCGCGGAAACGGGGCGCAAAAGCCGCCATCCGCTGCGGCGTGTAGTACTTGTCGTTGATAGCGCGGAAGGCAGTATGCTCCGGCGCGTCCATGCCACTCGGCACGGCAACGTGGCGGGTGGAAACGCGGCTGGAGAACAGCTCCGGATGCTCAAGCGCGTAGCGCACATCTTCGTGACGGAAGAGGGTGTAGCCGAGATAATCGTCGTGCGCCACCGGACAACGCGCGCGCATCGCGTCGTAGGCGGCGAGCTGGTCGCGTTGTACGGCGGGATCGCGCGAATCCCAGTCGTTTTTTTCAGGTGCGGTCATGATGATTTCCTGGATGATGCGTGAAGGCGGCTACTTTACGCCGCCGCCCGCACCGTGTCCTTGACCTGCATTACAGCACGCCATTTGTGGCAGTCCCCGCTTTTATAGCCGTCCTGCCGGAACACCCATAAAAAAACCGCCCAGATAGGGCGGTTTTTCGCGGATAGCGCGGCGGTTAGAGGCGCATCGGCATGATGACGTAACGCACGCCTTCGTCTTCGCTGCTGGTAATCAGGCAGGGGCTGCTGCTGTCGGCGATGTGCAGTTGCACGTTGTCGCCGTTGATGGTGCTGATGGCATCGATGAGGTAGTTGATGTTCAGCGCCACTTCCAGTTGCAGCGCCTGCGGGTTGATGATGTCCAGCGCTTCGTCGGCAGTTTCGTTTTCAAGGTTGCGCGCCGCCAGTTGCAGTTTGGCGTCGGAGAAGGTGAGGCGGATGCCGTCGTGGCGGTCAAGCAGCAGTACTTTGGCGCGTTGCAGCGATTCGAGGAAGGCCTGGCGCGAGACCAGTACCGGGGTTTCCTGTACCGGCGGCAACACTTGTTCGTAGTTGGGGAAGGTGCCGTCGATCAGTTGGCTGGTGAGGCGGTAGCCGCCCAGGGTCAGGCTGAGCTGGCGTTCGCCGAGGTTGAGTACCACCGGCTGGCTGACGCGACCGAGGAGCTTGATCAGCTCGCTCACGCCTTTTTTCGGCACGATGAGGTTGGTCATCGGCGCGGGCGACGGCAGGGAGCTGCGCGCGCAGGAGAGGCGGTGGCCGTCGGTGCTGACCGCGTGGATGGCGTTGCCGTCTTCGACGATGTTGAGGTACATCCCGTTCAGGTAGTAGCGCACGTCTTCGCTTGCCATCGAGAAGCGCACTTTTTGCATGATGTCGTGCAGGGCGCGGCTGTCGCTTTCGATGCGCCGATCCATGTCGGCTTCGGCCAGCGCCGGGAAGTCTTCGGCGGGAAGCGTCGCAATGCGGAAGACGCTGCCTGCGGCCTTGACCAGCAGTTGTTCTTTTTCCAGCGAGCAATAGACGGTCGCCTGTGCCGGCAGGTGACGGACGACGTCCAGCAGTTTGGCGGCGGGGACGGTGATGGCGCCTTCTTCTTTGATGTCCAGCTCGTTCAGCAGTATTTGCAGCGTGACTTCGGTGTCGGTGCCCTTGAGCAGCAAATGTTCGCCGCTGGTCTGCAACAGCGCATGGCTGAGAATGGGCTTGGTGGTTTTCCGTGCCACGATGCTGCTGATGTCTGCCAGCGGTTCGAGGAACTTCTCTTTCACAATGCTGAATTTCATAGATAACCTCTTTATTTAAATTCGTCGTCGTAGTCGTGTCTGTGAATATGTGGGCAAACGACCTGACTGCCTGTAGTGTAAAGGAAAATTGCGGGGATGACATGGGGAAAAATGGTGGACAACCCGGTGGACAGGGTGTGGACAAATCCGGCGGGCGCAGGCGGCAAAAGTTATCCCCCGTTTGTCCGCAAGATTATCCACAACTTGTCCACGTCCCGTTGGGGTGAGCGGCTACGCCGTGATGATGGTGCGGATGTTGTCATACTCTTCGCGGAAACGCGGCTCGCTTTGCCGCCGTTTTTCCATGTTTTCCACGGCGTGCATCACCGTGCTGTGGTCTTTGCGCTGGTATGCCTGGGCGATGGCCTTGAGCGAGAGGTCGGTCAGTTCGCGCGTCAGCGCCATTGCCAGCATTCGCGGCTCGGCGAAGGTTTTTTTGCGGCTGCGCGAGAGCAGCTCGTCCGCGCTGATGGCGTAGTACTGCGCCACCACCCGCAGGATGTTTTCGACGCTGGTCTGTTTTTTCTGCGCCTGCAACAGGTCGGCCAGCGCGCTTTGCGCGACGGCGAGGGTCGCCGGGGCGTCGTTTTTGAGGACGCGGCACTGGAAGATGAGTTTTTTCAGCGCGCCTTCGAGGTCGCGCACGTTGGATTCGACGTGCTCGGCGATGAAGTAGGCGACTTCGTCCGGCAGGGTGAAGTTTTGTTCTTTCGCCTTGCTTTTCAGGATGGCGAAGCGTGTTTCCGGTTCGGGGGTGCGGATGGATACCGACAGCCCCGCGCCGAAGCGCGATTTCAGCCGCGCCTGCAAGCCTTCGATTTCTTTCGGGTAACGGTCGCAGGTCATGACAATCTGCCGCTTCTTGTCAATCAGCTCGTTGAAGGTGTGGAAAAATTCTGCCTGCGACTGCTCCTTGCCGCCCAAAAACTGCACGTCGTCAATCAAGAGCGCATCGACGCTGCGCAGCCGCTTGGAGAAGGCGCGCTGCGATTTGCCGGAAATGGCGGCGACGAACTCGTTCACAAACTGTTCGGCGTTCATGTACATCACTGCGGCGCGGCCATTGCGGCGCAGCGCGTTGCCGGCGGCGTGCATC
Organism: Cardiobacterium sp.; assembly: GCF_057314735.1. NCBI lineage: Bacteria > Pseudomonadati > Pseudomonadota > Gammaproteobacteria > Cardiobacteriales > Cardiobacteriaceae > Cardiobacterium > Cardiobacterium sp. Next base: position 9,374 of record NZ_DBHKZK010000055.1, on the reverse strand, counting down.
AGGTGCGATTTGCCGAGGCCGGTGCCGCCGTAGATGAGCAGCGGGTTGCTGTCGGCGAGGAAGGCACCGCTGGAGACGCGCTCGGCGGCGGCGAAGGCTTCGTGGTTGGAGGGAGCTTCGACGAAGTTGTGAAACTGGTAGTCGCTGATGAGGTTGCTTTCAAACGGCGCCGGGGTGGAGGCGTCGCTGACGAAGAGGTCGGGCGTGCTTGCCACTTCCACTTTGACTTTTTTGATGCCCTTGTTGCCGAGGAACATTTGCAGCGCGTCAAAGAGCGAGGCGCGGATTTGCTCGCAGGCGAATTTGTTTGGCGCCAGCAGTATCCATTCTTTCTCGCTTTTGGTCTTGAGGGTGAGCGAGCCGAGGACGAGGTTGTCTTCCTTGGAGCATAGCGGCGCCATCATGTCGAGCACGCTTTGCCAGAGCAGCAGCGCCTGGCCGTAGTATTGCGATTCAGCGGCCATGGGCAAACCTTGCCCGCAGCGCGGCGTCCAGCAGGGTGAAGGTGCGTTCAAAATCGGCCAGTTCGCCGTAGTAGGGGTCGGGCAGCTCCGCGCCGGGGTTGTCCGGCAGGGTATCGAGCATGAAGCCGATTTTGGCGCAGGCGTCGTCATCGGGGGCGATGGCGCTGAGGTAGCGGTAATGGCTGCGGTCGGCGACGAGGATTTCGTCAAAGAGGTAGAAGTCTTCGGGGAGGAAGACCCGCGCGCGCAGGTCGTCAATCGCCATGTTGTGCGCGCGCATGACGCGGCGGGCGCGCGCGTCGGGAGGACTGTCGGGGTGGTAGTCGTGGGTGGCGGCGGAATCGACGGTGATGTCGTCGCGTTTTGCCGCGCGGAGTAGCGCACGGGCGATGCCTTCCGCCATCGGCGAGCGGCAGATGTTGCCGGTGCAGACCATCAGTATTTTCATGTTTTTCAAGGTGTTGGGTTAGATGCGGTGCAGCAGTTTAGCATAGCTGCCGCCACGGGCGAGCAGTTCGTCGTGGCTGCCGCTTTCGACGATTTTGCCTTTTTCCAGCACAACGATGCGGTCGGCGTTGCGGATGGTGGAGAGGCGGTGGGCGATGATGATGGCGGTGCGGTTGGCACGCAGCCGCTCAATCGCTTCCTGCACTTTCGCCTCGCTGTGGTTGTCCAGCGCCGAGGTCGCTTCGTCCAGTATCAGGATGGGCGCGTCCTTGTAGAGGGCGCGGGCGATGGCGATGCGCTGCTTCTGCCCGCCGGAGAGCCGCCCGCCCTGTTGCCCGGTGTTTTCGTCGTAACCGTGCGGCAGTTTGGCGATGAAATCGGCGGCGTTGGCGGATTCTGCCGCGAGCCGCACTTTGGCGGCGTCCGGCGCCGGGTCGGCATAGGCGATGTTGGCGGCGATGCTGGTCGAGAACAGCACCGTGTCCTGCGAGACGAAGGCGATGGCGCGGCGGCGGTCGGCAAGGCTGACGTCGGCGAGGTCGTGGCCGTCAATGTAAATCGCCCCCGCCGTCGGCGGGTAAAAGCCGGCGAGCAGCGCGGCGATGGTTGATTTGCCGCTGCCGGACTCGCCGATGAGGGCGACGGTTTCCCCGGCGCGGATGTGCAGGCTGAAATGTTCCAGCACCGGCTGCTCCGGGTAGGCGAAGCTGACGTCGCGGAATTCGATTTCGCCACGGGTAAGCGATACCGGCGGCAGGGCGGGTTGCGGCTCGGTTGGCGCATCAAGAAAATCGAAGATGCTTTGCGCCGCCGCCAGCCCGCGCTGGATGGGCTCGTTCAGTTTGCCCATGCGCTTGATCGGCGGGAAGAGCAGCGCCATCGTGCCGAGGAAGGAGACGAAGACGCCGGTGGTCATCTGCGCCGGGGCGCTGCGCGCCTTCCACGCGAACAGGATGATGACGGTGCAGAGCGCGGCGATGATGGTCATCTCCACCACCGGCGAGGCGCTGGCGGCGATTTTGGTCGATTTCACCGCGTGAAAGCGCACCGCCTCCGCCTGCTGCGCAAAGCGCGCGTATTCGTAGTCCTGGCCGTTGTAAATGCGGACAATCGCCCGGCCGCGCAGGCTTTCATCGACGACATGGTTCATGCCGCTCATGTCTTCCTGCATCGCCCGTGCCATCGTCCGCAGTTTCCTTGAGACGTGGACGATGATATAGGCCAGCACTGGCGCAACAACAAACAGCAGCAGTGTCATCTTCCAGTCCAGATAAAAGAGGAAGACGGTGAGGGCGGCGATGGTGACGGTTTCGCGCAGGAGAATGGCGACAGCGTCGGTGCTGGCCGCCATCAGTTGCAGCGCGTCATAGGTGAAACGCGAGACGATGCTGCCGGCGCTGTTCTCGTCAAAATAGCGCATCGGCAGGCGCAGCAACTGCGCGAACATCCGCCCGCGCAGCGTGTAAACCACCTGTTGCGCCAGCCAGTTCATGCTGCACGTCGCGGTATAGCTCGCAGCTCCCCTGAGCATGAAGCCGAAAAACAGCAAGGCGGTTAAGCCATAAACGGTGCGCATATCGCCCTCGGCAAAGCCGCCATCGACCAGCGGTTGCAGCACGAACGGTACCAGCGGCTCGGTCAGGCCGTAGAGAATCGTGCCGCCGGCGGCGAGCAGCACCACCTTCCAATGCGGACGGATGTAGGCGAGCAGGCGCAGATAGCGGGCGCGGTCGTCGCGGTTAAACATCGGGGCGTCCTTCGCCGCGCAGCGCGGCAACAATCAGGCAAAGCGGCAACACAAAAAAGAGCAGGCCGCTGTTGTGGCTGAACAGCGCCGCCTGGGTCAGGCTGAAGCCGCTGTAAAGCAGCACCTGCGCCCGCCCGGCGAGACGCAGCGCGGCGGCATCGGGCGAATCGCGCTCCTCACCACGGCGGTAAAGCACGAGCGGCCAGACGAACAAAAACAGCAATACCGCAAGCCCCACCAGACCGCGCCGGGCGAAGGCATCGAGAAACTCGTTGTGCAGATGGCCGAAGGCGGCGAGGTCGGCGGCGGCGTGCCAGCTGTCCTTGTCCGCCTGTAACTGCGCCGTACCCGCGCCGAAGAGCGGATAGCGGCTGCCCTCCTGCCAGGCGAAACGCCACATCTCAAAACGCGCGCCGATGGACGTATCCGCCTTGCCTTCCTGGTAAAGGGCGATGTCGTGTTGCGCCTCGGCCAGCCGCTCTTCAATCACCTCAATATTGGCGAGCCAGAACAGCGGCGCGGCGATGGCGACAATTACCGCCGACAGGGCGACGCTGCGCGCGCGGAAATGACGGCGGCGTAGCGACAGCAGGCCGAGGAAGACGAGCGCCCAGGCGAGGGCGAAAAAACTGCCGCGCGTCTGCGACAGAAAGGCCGTATAAACCCCGGCGGCGGCACCGGCGAGCGTCAGCAGCAGTTGCCAGCCGCGCGGGCGGGCGCGCAGACTGCACGCGGTGATGAGGGCGAGCAGCATCGCCAGATTGCCGAGCTGAATCGGATGGAGAAAGCGGGCGGCGCGACCATAGGGCAACGCTTCCGGGGCAAAGGTCGCATACCCCCACGCCACCGCCAGACCGAGCAACGCGCCGCAGGCCGCCCCCGCCCAAATGGCGCGCCCCTTCGGCGGCACGGTGGCGACAAAATAAAGCACGAGCGGCGTAGCCAAAAACTTCAGCGGCAAATCTAGCCCGCGCAGACCGCTGCCGGAGCGGATGACATCAAACAGCGCCAGCAGCCCGGCGGCGACAAACCCCCCGGCGAGCCAGCGCAAGCCCGCATCGCGCGGGCGGGCGCGCCACCACACGGGCAGCGTCGTCAGCGCCGCCACGAGCAGCAGCGCCGCGCCGTAGCTGTAGCCGCTTTTCAGGGCGAGGCTCAAGGCAAAAAACAAAAACGTCGCGCCATTAACCAATAGCTTCAGCCAAACCTTCATGACTTCCTCTCACGCCGCGCGAGGCAGGCGAGCATCAAATACTTGTTGAAATTATAAAAAGCCGAGCTGGCGGCGAGAAAAAAGCCGTAGCGCCCGGCAAAGAGCGTGCGGTGGACAAAATACTCGCGGCAGAAAGCGACGGCAGCGCGCAGCGGCAACGCCCACAGCGACGGCGGTTTCCGCCCGCCTGCCGCCTTCTCCTGCGCCCAGTCGTGGCTGTAGCGCAAATTCTTGCGGATGAAATGGGCGAGATTGTCGCTGGTGAAATGCAGCAAATCGCCGGGCAGACGCACCACCGCCGCCGCGCCGCGCGCCAGCGACTCATGCACCTCATACGGGTGATACTGAAAAAAGGCGCGGCCATAGAGGCGGGGAATATGATCGCGATAACGCGCGTTCACCGCCGTGCCGCAGAAAATATTGCTGCGCGAGACGGCATACACCGTATCCGGCGACGGCGGCGATTGCAGCACCGCACGGATGGCCGCCTTCAGCGTCGCATCCGGCTGCTCGTCCGCATCCAGCATCAGCACAAAATCACCCTGCGCCAACGCTTGCGCCCGCTGCCGCTGCACGCCAAAACCGCGCCAGTCGCGGTTCTCGTACCAGCGCACGCCGAAGCGGGCGGCAATCGTCGCGCTGTTGTCGCTACTGCCCGAATCCAGAATCACAATCTCGTCCGCCAAATCGCGCACCGCGGCGAGACAGGCGGGCAAATGCCGCGCCTCATTCTTGACAATCATCACCACACTGAGCGGATGCGGATTCCGCCCCGGCGGCGGCACCGCCAGCGGCAGCGCGCGCGCATTGACCGCGTGCGGCTGAAAATCATCGGCATAACTCTGCGGCCGCGCATTGCGGTCGCAGAGCAGCGCGTACTTGTTGAACGTATATTGCGCAAAGAGCCAGGCATACACCCAGCCGCTACTGCCCCGGAGAAAACGGCCATCGGCGAGATACTGCTTGCAAAACGCCCACAGACTGCGCAGCCACACGCCAAACGGCGAAACGCGCTTGCCGCGCGCGTGCGCCTCGCGCGCCCAGGTGTCAGCGTAAGAAAAGCGCTTTTCCAGCCAGAACAGCGGCGTATCGGCCGTATGATGCTCCAGAAAACCGGGCAACACCCGCGTCCGCGCACCATCGAGCAGCAGCGACTCATGCACCGCATTGCTGTTGAACTGAAAACGGCGCGGATAAACGCGCCAATACGGCTTGCCGCGCCAGCGCGGATGATCAATGAAGCGGCCAAACACCAAATCCAGCCGCCGCACGCCATACACCGTATTGCCCGGCGTCTCGTCCTTGATGCGGGCGAGGGCGGCGAGCAGCGTGTCGTCCGGCACCTCGTCCGCGTCCAGCGCAAAAATCCAGTCGCCGGTGGCGAGCGCCTGCGCCCGCTGCCGCTGGATGCCATAGCCCTGCCAGTCGGTGTTCACAAACCAGCGCGCGCCGAACCAGTTGGCGACCGCCTCGCTGTCATCGGTACTGCCCGAATCCAGAATCACAATCTCGTCGGCGACGCGCGCCACCCGTGGCAAACAGCGGCGCAAATTCGCCGCCTCGTTCCGCACCATCAACACCACACTCAGCGTCGCCATATCACCCCCAAAAATCCGCCAGCCACGGCGCCGGGCGCACATGGCGATACCACTTGCCGCCACCGCCGGCAATGGCGGTGTCCGGGTTGATTTCACCGTGGAAAACCAAAATATCGCAGTCCGGGCGGCGCGGTGCGAGGAAAAACGACAACGGCAGCGGATAGAGCGCGTGATACTTGAAACTCTTGCACCAACTATCCGGCCAAAAACGCAGCGCCTCGCGCTCACGCAAAAACGCCGACAACCACGCCTGCTCATTGCGGAAATGGGCGCGGATGGAGAGGAAATTGGCGCGGAAGACATCGAGCAGCGTCGGCAACGCGCCCAGCTCAAAACGATAGACCGAACTGTTGCCGACACCGCGCCACGGGCGCTTCCAGTCGCGGATGATGAAGACGCTGTTGCGGTCGTCCGCCTCGTGGGTAAAGAAATGGTCGATATTGCGCAGAATGACCACGTCCAAATCCAAAAACAGCGCCGTGCCCCTGAGACCGTAGAGATCGGGCGCAAACGTCGTCAATTTGCGCCAACCGCGCTCCGGCAGACCGTCCGGCAAATCCAGCGGCGGAATCGGATGACACACCACGGCGGGGTCAATCCCGGCGGGGTCGTCGGTGAGACAAATCATGGTAAACGGCAACGATAACTGCCGCGACACCATGCGAAACAGACGGTTAACAAACTCGGCGGGATACTTCGTACCCCACTTCATGCAGAGAACATAACGGGCGGACATAAAAATAACGAGAAAAAACAGATTGATGAAAAAGCGGGCGCAGGCGGTAGTATAGCGGAAAGGCACAACCCGCCGCAGCGCATCAGTCTGCAGTAGCCATAGGGTGCGTCTCGGCGCACCGTCCTGAAGCTGCGCCGGTTATAGCCATCCACCGAAAGTTTCAGACAAGGCGCGTCGCCGAAGACAGTACGCTTTTGTACGGCGAGGCGACGCAACACAGTATGAGGCTTTCGGTGGATGGCTATACGAACTGCGCCTGCTACCGGCGGGCGTGTATCCGCATAAAAAACGTCGGCCAATGGCCGACCAAGAAAAATCAAAAAATTGCGGGGCGAAGCACTACGGCGCTGTTTGCAATTTGAATCCCCCTCCCCTGCGAAGCGGGGGAGGGGCGGGGTGGGGGTGTGAAAAATCGCGTAGCGACCGCATCCAAAACGAAATGTAAACAGCCCCTACGGCGCCGCGTCGCCATTGCCCGCTTCCGCCTCGCGTTTGGCGAGCAGGCGTTTGCCGATGTACAGCCCCGCTTCAAAGAGGATGAGCATCGGCACCGCCAGCAGCGTTTGCGAAATCGCATCCGGCGGGGTCAGCAGCATCCCGATGGTGAAGGCGGCGAGGATGATGTACGGGCGCTTTTGCGCAAGCGTTTCCGGGCGGACGAGACCGAGCATGATGAAGATGACCGTCGCCACCGGCACTTCAAACGCCGCGCCAAAAGCGATAAACATCGTCAGGCTGAGGTTCATGTACTGGGTGATGTCCGGCTTGTATTCCACCCCCTTGAGCTCAATGCCCGCCAAAAAGCTGAACAATATCGGCAGGATGATGAAATAGGCGAACAGCACGCCGGTATAAAAGAGGACGGTGGAGGAGATGAGGATGGGGCGCACCAGCCGCTTTTCGTGGCGGTACATCCCCGGCGCGACGAACGCCCACACCTGGTAGAGAATCCACGGGATGGTGAAGAGGCAGGCGAGGAAGAGGCAGACTTTGATTGGGGTGAGGAAAATGTCGATGCCGTCGTAGGCGAGCATGGTCTGGCCGGGCAGCATATTGTTCAAAACCGGCAGGGCGAAAGTCTCATAGACGCGGTTGCGGAACGGCAGCAGCAGCAGGAAAACGCCGCCGAGGGCGTAGATGATGCGCAACAGACGGGTGCGCAGCTCGATGAGGTGCTCAACGATGGGCATTTCCGGGTCGTCGTTTTCCGGGATGTTGGGGGTGTCGGTCATGGTGATTGCAGGATGGATGGGTTTCAGGGGGCATTTACATACACGATAGCGGGTAAGGTGTATGTAAATGATTTGTGCGCTACGCGGGGCGCATCCCGTTATTTTAACGGTCGTAGGGTGGGGCTTGCCCCACCGTTCAAACCGTCTGGGTGGGTTAAGCCCCGCTCTGCGTTTTTAGAGCCTGTTTGGAGTCTGCGGGTAAAAGCGAAATTCCCCTCCCCTGCAGGGCGAAGCCCGCAGCGGGCGGGTACCCACGCAAAATGCGTCCGCATTTTGCGTGGGGCCCGGGGGGAGGGTCAGGGTGGGGGTGAGCGATATGGCTCATGAACTGAAATTACTGTTCTTCAATGATTTTGCTGCCCTCACCCCAGCCCTCTCTCTTGCTTCGCAAGCAATGCTTGTCGCTGTGCGAGCTGTCCCAGTCCCAGAGGGAGAGGGGTTTATCCGCCGAATGGCAAACAGCGCCTAGGGGCTGTTTGCCATTCGTTTTGTATACCGTCGCTAACGCGGCTTGTTTGCTGCCCCCACCCCCGACCCTCCCCCACGGGGGAGGGGGTAGTTTGGTGGACGACCGCAGAGCGAAGCCCGCAACGGGGCGGGTTTGAATTGCAAACAACCCCTAGAGCCATCCACATGAGGCTTTCGGTGGATGGCTATACATACACGATAGCGGGAGCGGTGTATGTATGGCAATCCTCACAAAGCCCTGTATGGCGTTGCGCCGCCTCGCCGTACAAAGCGTACTGTCTTCGGCGGCGCGCCTTGTACGGAACTTTGTGAGTATCGCTATCTATAAATGGTAAAACGGGGGCGAACAGGGTATGCGTTATTTTGCCTGCTCACAACCCCGGCCAGCGCGCCTTGCGTTCGGCAGTAAACGCCCACCACGGCTGCGCCGCGCCGCCCTGGATAAAATCCACGAGCGACAACAGCACGTCCAGCACGCAGGGGTCGTGGCGCACGCCATCAAGACGGCAGAGTTCGTGGTAAAGCGCATAGGCGTCGCAGCCCGCCAAATCCTGCGGCTGATGGATGCCGAGGCGGTGCAAATCGGCGGCGGTCGCCTTGCCGACGTTGGGCAGATCGGTGAGTTCGCGCACCGCTTCACGTCGCACTTTTGCCGGGTGCATCAGCGCAGTTTTTCCAGGTAAGGATTGTGGGCGATTTCCCAAAGGAAGCCATCCGGGTCGCTGATGTAACCGCTGTAGCCGCCCCAAAACACCGCCTGCGGCGGTTTGACGATAGCGATACCTTGCGCGGCGAAGGCGGCAAAGAGCGCATCCACCGCTTCCCGTGAGGCGACGTTGTGCGCGAGGGTAAAGCGCGGGAAGCCGCTGCCGTCGGCGGCGACATTCGCATCGGCCGCCAGCGCTTCACGTGGAAACAGCGCCAGTATCAGCGCGCTACCCGCCTGAAAGAAGGCGATGTGATCGTTGCTGTCGCCGCGCTCCTGCCAGCCGAATATTTCACGGTAAAAGCGGCGCGAGGCGGCGAGGTCGGCAACGCCGAGGGTGATGTAGTTGAGGTGCTGGTTCATTGCAAAATTCCAGGTTGAGGCGGGCGGCGCGGGATGCAAGGCGCAACGAGAATAGCTTGTGCAGCGAGACACGCAGGCAATGCGGGCCGTCTTGCCAGGTTTGGCAATCCCGTACAGGGTTTTGCGAGTATTGCCATATCGGGTAGCCCGCCCCGCGATTGCCGTTTCCATGTTTGCAGATTCCGCGATAGCAATTATTACAGAAAAAACGCCGACAACCGTCGGCGTTTTTAATGGAAATCCCTTTGCAGCAGGGACAAGTTTTTAATTTTGAACGAAATCAAGATAATTCCCTCCCGTAGTCGCAATCCCTTTGAAGCAGGGGTAAGTTTTTGGTGGTGTCCTAACGGCAAATCCGGCAATAACAAGCAAAAATACCTGTGCAAGGACTGTGGCAGGC
>NZ_DBHKZK010000054.1:0-3929 GCF_057314735.1 Cardiobacterium sp. | reverse complement strand
GGTCAGGCTCCGGGGAAATGGATGATTGTATAGAATTTAGAGAGGATTGCTATATCGCTATATAGCGATACTCACAAAATGCTGTATAAGGCGCGCCGCTGAAGACAGTACGACTTTGTAGCCGAGGCAGGAAACGCCGTACAGCGCTTTGTAAGGAATGCTATAAATAGAATCCTTGCTTACCATGCGCCTACTGCTCCCCCTAAATTTTACGTCAAGAGGTTAGCGTTTTGTCTACGAAAAAAAAAGCAATTTGGTTAATTAATGATTTGCTATTACTTTCAAAAGGACCTGATTTTGAATTGGATATTCCACAAGGAATAGATATCCTTACTTACAAGAAACTTAGCGCCAAGCTAGATAGGACACCAGCAGAGGAAGAAGAATTTCTTAAACTACTCACTATAATGGAAAATGGAGCCTCTTTACTTAAGAAAAAACAACCGTTATCTGAGGATAAATTTCCCAAATTACTTTATCCTAGGTGTGGTCTTCAAAAAAAGAGGCTTTCTCCAATATTTTTTGTGCTCGGTGGTTTTATCATAGCAACGGAGAGTTTTGCTAATCTTCTCCTAAGATTTAATTTGGGAAGCACGCAGATGTGTGAGGTTAGAATATCAGGTATAAAATCCAATGATGAAGCTGCTAAAGCCCCTTATTTTTACATAAATATTTGTGAACATAAAGAATTTTTTTACCTGAGTATAGCGATTCATCGATTTTTTATCTAAATAAAAGTGGAAAAAAAATATATTCTTTACCTTCTGATAAAATTGAATTACAAAAATCTTATTATTTTTCTTCAGAATCATTAAAATCTTCTGTGGATCTTTGGCATGATCCTCAAATAAGTGATTCAATATTTATGTCTGAAAATTTACAACAGGCTATATGTGAGGCTGGAATAAGAAGAAAAATACCACTCATGCCTTGCTATAATTTTATCTATTGATTTTTATTGTTTAACTGTCTGAATTCAATGTTCATTATTATGCTGTAATCAGTACTTGGGGCCTGTTCAAAATCTTGGGGAACCGCATTTTTCCGTATGCTTGCATAGGGAACTGAAAGTCGGGAAAACAGCTAATATGCTCCCTCCCTCGCTACGGACGCTGGCGCGTCCTGCAGGGGAGGGGGGTATTTTTTGGCTATTTCTGTTTTATTCCACTATATAGCCATCCACCGAAAGCCTCATACGGTGTTGCGTCGCCTCGCCGTACAAATGCGTACTGTCTTCGGCGACGCGCCTTGTCTGAAACTTTCGGTGGATGGCTATATTCCGAAAAGCCGCATTTATTTCTGTCGGGTATCAATCCGCACTTCAACCGACATTCCCGGCGCGAGTTTGTGCAAATCTGCCTGTCCCGGATGCAGTTCGATTTTGACGGCGATGCGCTGGGCGATTTTGACGAAATTACCGGTGCCGCTGTCGGCCTTGATGATGCTGAATTCGGAGGCGGTCGCCGGGGCGATTTCACTAATGCTGCCGCTGAAATGTGCGCCGCCGAGGGCATCGACGGTGATGTCCGCCTGCTGGCCGCTGCGGATGTTTTTCATGTCCGTTTCTTTGATGTTGGCGACAATCCAGCGCGCGCCGGGGACGACCGACATCAGTTGCGTGCCTGCGCTGACGAGTTGGCCTTTTTTGACGGCGACTTCGCCCAACTGGCCGTCGGCAGGCGCGTAAACGGTGGTGTGTCCCAGCTCCTGTTCGGCCAGCGCCAGCATTGCCTTGGCGTTGTCGATGGCGGCGGCGGCGCCTTCGCGTCCCACCCCGGCATTGAGGATGTTCTGTTGGGCGATGGCGTATTGTTCTTTTGCCTGTGTCAGCGCGGCTTCCGCCTGTTTGACTGCGGTCTGCGCCGCGTCGCGGCTGCTTTGCGAGATGGCATCATTGCTGACACCCTTGATGCGCTTCCATTCGCGGTTGGCGCGGTCAAGCACCGCCTGGGCGTTGGCAATGGCCGCCTGTCCCGCCTTGGCGGCGGACTGGGCGGAGGCGCGATCCTGTTTGGTTTTGTCCAGCGCCGCCTGCTGGGCGAGGATGCCCGCTTTCGCCTGCTCAACCTTGCTGAGGTAGGGGGCGCGGTCGATTTCTACCAGCGGCTGCCCGGCCTTGACGGTATCGAAGTCGCGCACCAGCACGCTCTGCACATAGCCGCCGACGCGCGGGCTGACCACGGTGATGTTGCCGCGCACATAGGCGTTGTTGGTGTAAACCTCGCCGAGGCCGAACGGCGGCAGGCGGAAGGCATAGAGCGCCAGCAACGCGCCCGCGACCGTCGCCACCAGAATGGCAATGCTGCCGAAGCGGTGTTTTTCCGGCTGCCATTGGGCGGGTTCTTGCGGGGGTTCGGGCTGTGGCAGCGGGGTTTCTGCGGCAACAGGCTCCGGCGGCGCTTCTTCAACGACGGTTGGCGGGGTGGTGTCGGTGGTATCGGGCTGTTCGGGGGTGTTTTCTTGGGTCATGATGGTTTCCGTAGGTTGGGGGTTCAGGCGGAGCTGCAATCTTGCTTAATCAGTTGCAAATCTTGCTTATGAGTAAAAATTTTTTTCAACTCAATGTGTTGAATATTGAATTTAACCTCGCTTAATCGGTGGCAAATCTTGCTCGTGGATAAAAACTTTGATGGCGTCCTGAAATGTTGCTGTCTCAGGGGGGGCTGAATGGCATTGGCGGTAATGTTACGAACGCTACCCCCTCCCCACCCTCCCCCGGGCCCCATGCAAAATGCGGACGCATTTTGCATGGGTACCCGTCCGCTGCGGGCTTCGCCCTGCGAGGGAGGGGGCGAACCGGCGAAATATTGGCAACGGCTGATTTTTGCCGCTCTGCTGGTTGTCAGCATACATTTCAGGACACCAACCTATTTCCCCAACGCCGCAAACACTTTCGCTTTCTCCGCCGCCAAAACATCAATAGACTTCCTTCCAAACCATAACTTGCACGACAACCCAACAAAATCTCAAACCTGCTGAGCTGTTGTCTGCTGCCCCCACCCTAACCCTCCCCCACAGGGGGAGGGGACTCATTGGCTGCAAAAATAGCAATAGTTTCATGACAATCCATAGCGATACGGCAGCAGTTATTTGAATCTACCGCAGAACAGCTCCCTCCCCCGTGGGGGAGGGCTGGGGTGGGGGCAGGGATACAAATTCTAAAAACGTATACCTTTGCTTGGTTTGGAAAGAGATCTAATCTTGTAATGGCGGCGGTACAGCCACAGGGCGACGGCGACGAGGGTCGATACCGCCGCCATCGTCGCCAGCAGCGCGAACAGGTCGCTGTATGCCGCCACCGCCGCTTCTTTGCCCGCCTGCGCGGTGATTTGCGAGACGGCGCGGCCTTGCAGCAGCACCGGGTCGGAGAGGATGGCGGAGAGGGCGGCGGCGTTGCGCTGGATGTCGGCGGCGAGCGCGGGGTTGGAAAGGGTGAGGTTTTGCGCGATGGCGGCGAGGTGGTCGCGGGTGCGGTAAGTTAAAAACGCGCTGAATCCCGCCGCGCCCGCCAGTCCGCCCAGCGATTGCGACAGGCCGAACACGGCGGAGAAACTCATCATGTGGTCGGGGCTTTTCGCCAGCGCGCGCAGTGCGCCTTCGAGCATCATCGGCCCCATAAACAGCAGGGTGGCGAAGGCGATGATGGTCTGGCTGAGGTAGAGTTGCGCCGGGCGGGTCTGCATCCCCACACCGATGTCCAGCCACGCGCCGAGGGCGAAGCAGGCGAGCGCAATCATCACCGGGCGGCGGATGTCGTTGATGTCCAGCAGGACGAGGCTGGCGGCGGCACCGAGCAGCGATGCGCCCGCGACTATCAGGTAAAAGGTGGTCATTTGCGCGCCGCTGATGCCGAGCGTGCCCATCAGCCCCGCCACGCCGACGGTCTGCTCCGAGGTCAAGAGCCGCGCCATCGCGCCCATCACGGCGAA
>NZ_DBHKZK010000053.1:110714-112341 GCF_057314735.1 Cardiobacterium sp. | reverse complement strand
TTTCTATATCAACTACGGATTTGTTTGAGGCAGCATACATTTTAGGACACCACCCCCGACGCTTCCGCGCCGTCTGCCGACATTGTGGCACCGCCGCGCCACGCCGCGCGGAACGCCCGCGCCCCATAAACCGCCAAAAACAGCGCGCCAACCAGCGCCAGGGCCACCGACACTACCCGGCTTGCGCCAATCAGCGTGCCGAGGCCGAAAACGCCGAGCGTCATCAGGGAAAAATCACAAAGAAAACAGGTCAGCACGATGGGCAACACCTGCCAGCGCCGCAAACCCTGCTTCAGCATAAACGCATTCTGCGCACCGATGGCGACAATCAGCCCGCCAGACACCAAAAAACCTTGAAGAAGCGCATTCATAAAAACCTAAAATTTCGCTATACCATGAGCGGCGTTTGCCCGGATTGGCGTGATGACATATTGCACAAGGTAGGCGGTGTCATGGCGTGACCGATAACCGCCGGGGCGCGTTGCGGGAAACGCGCGCAGATGCCGTAACGCTTAATGCTCGCGTTCAGTCGTGTGTTGCGCCAGCGAGAAGAGTGCGTCCTTGTAGGCGTTGTCGGGGAAGCCCGCCAGCGCCTGCATGGCATCATCGGCAAGACGGGCGGCAGCGGCGCGGCTGTAGGGCAGGGCGTCGGTCGCCTGCAACAGGGTGATGACTTCGCCGATGGCGTCGCGGTCGCCCGCTTCGATGATATCGCGCAGGCGCTGTTTTTCTGCGGCGGGCAGTTGTTGTTGCGCGCGGATGAGTGGCAGCGTCGGTTTGCCTTCGGCGAGGTCGTCGCCGAGCGATTTGCCGATGAGCGCTTCGTCACCGGTGTAATCGAGCAGGTCGTCCATGATTTGAAAGGCCATGCCCAGTTTGCGCCCGTACACGGCGAGTTGTTCGCTCTTTTCTGCCGCAAGCTCGGCGAGTAGTCCGGCGGTTTTGCAGGCGGCGGCGAACAGTACTGCGGTTTTCAGCTCAATCACGCGGTAGTAGCGCGGCTCATCCACGTCCGGGTCGTGCATATTGCCGAGTTGCATCACTTCACCAGCGGCGATGAGGTTGACTGCGTCGGCCATCATCGCAATGACGGCATTGTTGCCGGTGCGCACCATCAGCTGGAAGGCGCGGGTGTAGAGGAAGTCGCCGACGAGAACGCTGGCGGCGTTGCCAAAGGCGATGTTGGCGGACGGTTTGCCGCGACGCAGCGCCGATTCATCGACGACGTCGTCGTGCAGCAGGGTGGCGTTATGGATGAATTCGATGAAAGCGGCAGCGGTAATGGCGTGCTCGCCGCGATAGTCGCAGAGGCCGCAGCTGAGCAGGGTCAGGAACGGGCGGAAGCGCTTGCCGCCGTCGCCGATGGCGTATTGCATCACCAGTTCTGCCAGCGGGACTTCGGACTGCATTTCCGCGCGCATCAGCGCTTCGGTTGCCTGCATTTCTTGCTGAACCAGTTGCCGTATTGCCTCGTCGCTCAATCGTTTGCTCATGTTGTGATCGGTTTTCTGCTGCCAAAAAGAGGCGCTATTGTAGCGGATAGCCTTTTGCACCGGGCAATAAAAAACGCCCGTACAGGGCGTTTTGCGGAATTCTGGAATTTGGCTCCCGGAGACGGGCTCGAACC
>NZ_DBHKZK010000053.1:0-110614 GCF_057314735.1 Cardiobacterium sp. | reverse complement strand
GCCGACCCAGTGATTAACAGTCACTTGCTCTACCGACTGAGCTATCCGGGATTGGTCTTTTTCCCTCAATTTGGCTCCCGGAGACGGGCTCGAACCGCCGACCCAGTGATTAACAGTCACTTGCTCTACCGACTGAGCTATCCGGGATTGGAATTGAGGCGGCGAATTCTAAGGAGATTGGCTGATGCCGTCAAGGCGGTGTCCTGCTTTTTTCGCAATCCGCTATTTTTGCTGGTAAGTTTTCAGGAATTCTGCGACTTTGTCTAGCGCGGTGCTTAAATCGTCCTTGTATTGGAGGAAGACAACGCGGAAGTGGTCGGGCGCGTGCCAGTTGAAGGCGCGTCCGTGGACGAGGAGGATTTGTTTGTTGCGCAGCAGGTCGAGGACGAAGCGTTCGTCGTTGCGGATGTTGAAGCGTTCGGTGTCCATTTTGACGAAGCCGTAGAGTGCGCCCATCGGCTTGCTCATGGAGAGTCCGGGAATATCGTTGATTTTTTCCCAGGCGATGTCGCGCTGTTCGCGCAGGCGACCGCCGGGGCGGGTCAGGTCGTAGATGCTCTGGTAGCCGCCAAGTGCAGTCTGGATGGTGTATTGCGCCGGCACGTTGGCGCAAAGGCGCATGGAGGACAGCATATCCAGTCCTTCGAGGTAGCCGCGTGCCATTTCCAGATTGCCGGAGAGGATCATCCAGCCGGAGCGGAATCCGGCGGCGCGGTAGGCTTTGGACATTCCGTTGAAGGTGACGCAGAGGGTGTTTTCGACCAGCGTGGCAATCGGGATGTGTTTGGCGTCTTCGTAGAGGATTTTGTCGTAGATTTCGTCGGCGAAGATGACCAGTCCGTGTTCTTCGGCGATGGCAACGATTTCGCGCAGGATTTCTTCGCTATAGACCGCGCCGGTGGGGTTGTTCGGGTTGATGAGGACGATGCCTTTGGTGTTGGCATTGACTTTGGCGCGGATGTCATCAATGGCCGGGTTCCAGCCGTTTTCTTCGTCGCAGAGGTAGTGTACTGCCTTGCCGCCGGCGAGGTTGATGGCTGCTGTCCACAGCGGGTAATCCGGCATCGGCAGCAGTACTTCGTCGCCGCTGTCTAATAATGCCTGCATCGCCATCACAATCAGTTCGGAAACGCCATTGCCGAGGATGATGTCATCAACGGTCACGCCCTTGATGCCGAGGCGTTGGGTTTCGTGCATGATGGCTTTGCGCGCGGCGAATATGCCTTTGGATTCGCTGTAGCCCTGTGCCTTGGAAAGGTTGGCAATCAGGTCTTCGCGCACTTCATCCGGTGCATTGAAGCCGAACGGTGCCGGGTTGCCGATGTTGAGTTTGATGATGTCGTAGCCCTGCCGTTCCATACGCATCGCTTCCGCCAGTACCGGGCCGCGAATGTCGTAACAGACGTTGTCCAGCTTGTGCGATTTGCCGATTTTGCGCATGGGGTTCTCCGGTGGGGTGGGTAAATGAGGCGGCAATATTACGCCCAAGCGGCACTTTCGGCAATGCGGTTTTGCCGCCGCTTTCGTGTGTTTACATACAGGGTAGCGCTCATGGTGTATGTATAAATGTCGCCGGAAAACGGACAAGAAAAAACACGCCTAAAGCGTGTTTTTTGAATTTGGGCAGTTTGGCATCCCCAAGGGGATTCGAACCCCTGTTACCGCCGTGAAAGGGCGATGTCCTGGGCCTCTAGACGATGGGGACAGGATACGGTTAACTGTGTGTGGTCTTCCCAAAAAAATGATGCCACCCGAAAGGTGGCATCCCCAAGGGGATTCGAACCCCTGTTACCGCCGTGAAAGGGCGATGTCCTAGGCCTCTAGACGATGGGGACATTTGGTGGAGCTAAGCGGGATCGAACCGCTGACCTCCTGCATGCCATGCAGGCGCTCTCCCAGCTGAGCTATAGCCCCGTTTCGGGAAGGCGCGCATTCTATGCGGAACACACGCCTTCGTCAAATGGCAAACTGCTTTTTTTTGTTTATCCCTGATTTTGCGCGATATATTCAGCGGCAAACTGCAAGCGGTGCAGGATTTCCGCTTTATCCAGCAGCGATAGTGTGACTGCCAAATCGGGCGATGGCGCGCCGCCGGTAATGGCCAAGCGTGCCGGTTGACCGACTTTGCCGAAACCGACGCCGTTGGCTTCGACGCAGGCGGCGATGGCGTCGTGCAAGGTTTCCGCGTTCACCACATCCAGCGCGGCGATGCGCGTTTGCAAATCCCGCAACAGCCGCGCCGTTTCTGCGCCTTTGAACGCTTTTTTCGCCGCGTCCGCCGGGAAAGTTTGCGGCGCGACGAATATCCACGCCATGTGCTCTGCCATTTCTTTCAGAGTCTTCGCCCGCTCCTGGTAATGCGGGATGGCGCGCAGTACGGTCGCTTCATCCACAGCGACGCCAAGTGCGGCGAATTGCGGCAACAGTTGCGGCAGCAGCGCTTCCGGCGTGGATTCTTTTATATAGTGCTGGTTGAGCCAGCGCAGTTTTTCGGTGTTGAAGGTGGAAGCGGCGCTGTGGACGTCATCAATGCGGAAAAATTCCAGCATTTCGTCAATGCTGAAAATTTCCTGGTCGCCGTGCGCCCAGCCGAGGCGCACCAGATAATTCAAAATCGCCGGTGGCAGATAGCCTTCGCGGCGGTAATCGAGGACGTTGGTCGCGCCGTGCCGCTTCGACAGGCGCTTGCCGTCGTCGCCAAGAATCATCGGCACGTGCGCAAATTCCGGCACGTCGTAACCCAGCGCGCGGTAAAGGTTAATCTGCTTCGGCGTGTTGCTGACGTGGTCTTCGCCACGGATGACCAGAGACACTTTCGCCTCCGCGTCATCGACCACCACGCAAAAATTGTAGGTCGGCGCGCCGTCGGAGCGGCGGATGACCCAGTCATCGAGCTCGCTGTTATTGACTGTCACCACGCCGCGCACCTTGTCGTGCCAGCTGACGCTGCCTTCGAGCGGATTCTTGAAACGTACCGCAGGCTTGACCCCCGGCACCGGCTCGCCTCCGTCGCGGTATTTGCCGTTATAGCGCTGCGGCAGGCCGAGGCGCTTCTGCTCCTCGCGCATCGCTTCCAGCTCTTCCGGCGTGCACCAGCAGTAATACGCCTGCCCGCGCGCAATCATCTGCTCAATAATCGCGTCGTAATCGGCGAACCGCTTGCTCTGATAAACAATCTCGCCGTCATGGTGCAAACCGAGCCAGTTCAGCCCGTCCAAAATCACCTGCGTTGATGCCTCGGTCGAGCGCTCCACATCCGTATCCTCAATGCGCAGGCGGAACACGCCCTGATGCTGGCGTGCGTGCAGCCAACAATACAGTGCGGTGCGCACGCCGCCGATATGCAAATCGCCGGTCGGGCTGGGGGCAAAACGGGTAACAACCATAAAAACCTCTACGATAAAAAACAAAAAGCGCGGCAACGCCGCCAAAGCGGGCGACATTTTACCGCTTAACCCCTACCGCCTGCGCATATAATGGCGCTCCTCATCAGCCAACCCGGAACGAACCATGACCCCCAGCGACATCCTGCAACTCATCCACGACGAAAACATCGAATACCTCGACCTGCGCATCACCGACAGCAAAGGCAAAGAACACCACATCAGCTACCCGGCGGACATCGACGAAGACTTCTTTGAAGAAGGCAAAATGTTCGACGGCTCCTCCTTCGCCGGCTGGAAAGGCATCCACAACTCCGACATGATCCTCATGCCCGACCCGGCCACCGCCTACATCGACCCCTTCTACGCGCACAAAACCCTCGTCCTCACCTGCGACATCATCGAGCCGGACACCATGCAGGGTTACGCGCGCGACCCGCGCTCGCTCGCCCGCCGCGCCGAAGCCTACCTCAAATCCACCGGCATCGCCGACACCGCCTGGTTCGGCCCGGAGAACGAATTCTTCGTCTTTGATGAAATGAAATACCAGACCAGTATGCACAAAGTCATGTTTGAAATTATCAGCGAAGAAGGCATCTGGAACAGCGCCGCCGACATCGACAGCGGCAACAGCGGCCACCGTCCCAACGTCAAGGGCGGCTACTTCCCCGTCGCCCCGGTCGATTCCCTGCACGACCTGCGCGCCGAAATGTGCGAACTGCTGACCCGCGTCGGTCAGGGCGTGGAAGTGCAGCACCACGAAGTCGCCACCGGCCAATGCGAAATCGGCGTGCGCTACAACACCCTCGTGCGCAAGGCCGACGAAGTGCAGCAGCTCAAATACATCATCCACAACGTCGCCCATGCGGCGGGCAAAACCGCGACCTTCATGCCCAAACCCATCGTTGGCGACAACGGCTCCGGGATGCACGTCCACATCTCGCTCGGCAAAGACGGCAAAAACCTCTTCAGCGGCGACGGCTACGGCGGCCTCTCCGACATGGCGCTCTACTTCATCGGCGGCGTCATCAAACACGCGCGCGCGCTGAACGCCTTCACCAACCCCTCCACCAACAGCTACAAACGTCTGGTGCCGCACTTTGAAGCGCCGATCATGCTCGCCTACTCCGCGCGCAACCGCAGCGCCTCCATCCGCATCCCCTATATCACCAACCCCAAGGCGCGGCGCATCGAAATCCGCTTCCCCGACTCCACCGCCAACCCCTACCTCGCCTTCTCCGCGCTGCTGATGGCGGGACTGGACGGCATCAAAAACAAACTGCACCCCGGTGAGGCGATGGACAAAGACCTCTACGACCTGCCGCCGGAAGAAGCGGACAACATCCCGCAAGTCGCCTTCTCGCTGGAACAGGCGCTGGACGCGCTGGAAGCGGACACCGCCTTCCTCAAACAAGGCGACGTCTTCACCGACGACCTGCTCAAGGGCTACATCGAGCTGAAACGGGCGGAAGTCGAAAAAATGCGCCTGCAAGTACACCCGCTCGAATTTGAGCTATATTACAGCTGCTAAAAAACAGCAAACGCAAAGCCGCCTTTCAGGGCGGCTTTTTTTACAGCCGATTCAAAGCGGATCAGCCGCATCGTTCGCACCGTACTATAGCCATCCACCGAAAGCTTCAGACAAGGCGCGCCGCTGAAGACAGTACGCGGTTGTACGGCGAAGCGGCGCAACACCGTATGAGGCTTTCGGTGGATGGCTATAACTCTGTACAGTCTTCGGCGGCGCGCCTTGTACAGAACTTGGTGAGTATCGCTATACAATGCCCGTCGGCACACGGCTGTCTGACGGCGACAATCATCAGCCCGCTCGCAGCTATTCCCCTTGAATCTGCAAGGAGTCCACCATGCAACTCATCCTTTGGCGCCACGCCAGCGCCAGCCACTACACCGGCTACGACCGCGCGCTTGACCCGGTAGGCCACAAACAAGCCGAGCAGGGCGGGCAATGGCTCGCCGCGCATTACCCGGCGATGCCCGTTTACACCTCCGCCGCGCTGCGCGCCCAGGAAACCGCGGCGCATTACCCGTTTCCTTCTGCCGCCTTCAGCGCGCTCAATCCGGGCAAATCCGCCCATGCCATTCTCGATTTCCTCACGGAGACAGGCGAGGAACGGTTGATTGCCGTCGGCCACCTGCCGTGGATTGGCCAACTGGCGGCGCAGTTGCGCGGCGAACACGGCTACTTTCCCTTCAACCACGGCATGATTCTGGTCTTTGACGGTGATGCCGCCAGCGGCTGGCAGATGACTGCCTCGTTCCAACCGCAACCGGTCAGCGGCTGATGCCCGCCCGTGTCTGCAACCCACCGAATCCCCACACACAACAGGAGAACCCATGCGACGTTTAACCCTCCTCACCCTGGCGCTTGCCGCCCCCGCCTTCGCTGCCGATAGCGCCGAAGCACCCGCTGCGCTGAATGAGGCGCTGGCAACGCCCGCCGCCGAAACCGATAAACCGACGGGCGAGAGCTCGCCTGCCATTGAAGCCGCCAAACGCGCTGCGGAAGCGGCCGCCGCCAAACCGGCAAACGAAACTGCACCCACCGCCGAGGCCGCCGAACCGGGCGTATTGGCCGCAACGCCTGCCACGCTCCCGGCCGCAGCCACGAAACCGCTGACCAAAGACGCTCTGGTGGGCGCCTGGACGTGCAGCACCTCCTACCCGGCGTTGTCCGCCCGCCTCGACGAGCATTACGAATTTCGCGTCGATGGCAGCGCCGAAAGCGACGGTATGATGACCTTTTTCCTGAAAGCCGGGCTGTTGCACTACGACGTGCATAACAAAGATCGCTGGTCGCTGGCCGATAACACGCTCACCATCGACATCAGCGATTACACCGTCATCCGCGCGCTCAAACCGCGCATGGCGGAGATACTGGCGAAGTCGCCCGAACTCACCGCCTACGAGGAAAAACTGTTCGCCAGCCTCAATCATGGCAGCAAAAACGGGCGCATTCGCCTCACAGTCACCAGCCATGACGCGCAATCGCTGCAGATGCACGATGAAAGCGGCAATCTGAGTGAATGTTCGCGCCCGCAATAACGGCGGCATTGCGCAAAACCCCCGCTAGCGCGTGCTACCGGGGGTTTTTGTTTGCGACGGGTTTGGCTCTCGCCTGCTCATCCAAGCTGCGACACGGACGCCGCCGACACATCTTGACCGCACGGACGTTGCAAAACCTGGCGATAGCCATCCCCCGAAAGTTGCAGACAAGGCGCGTCGCTGTAGCCGCAAAATCGTCGCCATCACCCGGATGGTGCGCCGAGGCGCATCCTAGGCGGGTTCTGTGCGCAGTTCTGTACAAGGCGCGCCGCCCGCTGGCGGTGCCTTTCAAGGTGGGCGAGCAGGGTGGTTGTGCCGCTGCTGTTGAGCAGGGAGCGGGACGGCGGCGTTATGGCAATTCGAGGGTGAGGGTGGCGTCGCCGCGGGCGGTCGTCTGTTTTTCGGCGAGGCGTTGGCCGCTGACGTTGCCGTCGGCGCTCAAGATCGCGCGGTAGGTGAGTTGCGGGCGGGCGCCGAGGCTTTCGCCGGTCATGCTGTCGCGGTCGGTGAGTTGCAGGGTTTGCGTCAGCGCCGGGGCGGTGGCGCGCACGGCAAGCGGCATGCGTTCGCCCGGCAGGCTGGCGCTCACGTAGAGGCGGGCGGTGGGCGGCAGGCTTGCCAGTGTGTCGGGGTGGATGTGCACGGTGATGGTCGGTGCGTTTGCAGTGTTGGCGCTCGGGGTGTCGTTGTCGGCGGGGATGAGGCGGTAGAGCGGGTGTTCGGGCGCGAGTTCGCGGCGCAGTTCGCCCCACAGCGGCGCGGCGAGGTTTTTTTTGCCGCTTTGGGTGTAACCGGCGGCGAGCAGGATTTTGGCGAGCGGATTCTGCCCGCTTTGTGCGCGCAGGATGGTTTCGATGTCCGGCGGCATGGGGCGGTTGGGATGGGCAAAGAGGCGGGTTTGGGCGTAGTCGAGGGCGAGTGCGGCGTCGTTCGGCGCCAGTTTGCGCGCGCGGGCGTAGATGTCAGCGGCGATGGGGTACTGGTTGTCGCGGTTGTAGCAGCGGGCGAGGGTGGCGAGTTGTTGCGGGTCGCTGCGGTCGATGCGCTGCTGGAGCGCCTGGCAGTAGATGGTGAGGCTTTCGGCGGGGATTTGTTCGATTTCGCCGAGGTATTGGCTGCGCAGGAGGACGGGCGCGAGTTGGGCGGTGAGGTCGTGCCAACGGCGGCTGTTGGCGTGGTCGGCCAGTTGCCAGAGGAGGAGGGCGGCGGCGCTGGCGAGCAGCATGGCGGGGATGTGCCAACGCGGCGCGCGCGCGGCGGGCGCGGCTTTGCCGGCGCGCAGGTTTTTCAGGGCGTGGTAGAGGCGGTAGTCGTGTTCGTCCTGGTTCGCCGGGTCGGCGGCGCTTTGTTCGCGCCAGGCGGCAATCAGCGCGCGTTGTTCGCTTTGGTTGTCGGCAGGCGGGGCGGCGGGACGGCGCAGGCTGGCGCGCAACAGCGGCGCGAGCGCGGCGAGGGTGAGCAAGAGCGGCGGCAGGTAGTAGTTCATGTGGCGTCGTCAATCCATTGTTGTAGTTGGCGTTTTTCTTCGTCGCTCAGGCGCGCGCCGTGTTTGCGGCGGCGGCGTCCGCCGAGCCAGAGGGCAAGCGCGGCCAGCATTGCCAGTGGTGCGCCACCCCAGAGGATGAGGGTTTGGCTTTTCAGCGGCGGGTCGTAGTGGATGAAGTCGCCGTAGCGTTCTTGTAGCCAGCGGTTGATGTCGGCGTCGCTTTCACCGTCGCGGATGCGGGCGGCGACTTGTTCGCGCAGTTGGCGGGCAAGGGGGGCGTTGGATTCGGCGATGTTGCTGTTTTGGCAGGTGGGGCAGCGGATGTTTTGGATGAGGTGCTGGTAGCGGGTGTTTTCGACCGGGCCGCTGAAGTCGGGCGCGTCGTTGAGCGCGGCATGGAGCGGCAGGGCGAGGGCAAGGATGAGGGGGAGGAGGCGGCGGATCATGCTTGTTCGATGTGGGCGGCGATGGTGACGGGGCAATTGAGGGTATTGGCGATGTAGCAGTCGCGGTGGGCGTCGTGGTGCAGGGCGAGGGCAAGTGCCGGGTCGGAAGTGGCGCTGATGGTAACGCGCGGTTTGAGGCGGATGGCGGTCATGCGGCCTGCGGCTTCGTTCATTTCGGCTTCGGCGTCGTCGCTGTAGGCGAGGACGGTGATGCCGTGGTCGGCGCAGTGGTGCAGGTACCAGAGTTTGTGGCAGGCGGAGGCGGCGGCGAGCAGCAGTTCTTCGGGGTTCCAGCGGGCGGGGTCGCCACGGTAGGCGGGGTCGGCGGAACCGGGGATGTCCGGCTTGCCGGGGGCGCGGTGGATGTGGTCGCGGCTGTAGGCGGTGTAGTGCGCTGTGCCTGCGCCGAGGTTGCCCGTCCATTCGGTGCGGGTGTGGTAGTGGTGGGTTTTGGCTTTCATGGTTTTGGGCTGTTTAGATGGTGATTTCCAGCAGGTTGCCGTCCGGGTCGGCGACGACGCTTTCGTAGTAGCCGTCGCCGGTGGTGCGCGGCCCGCTCAGGCAGGGATAGCCGTCGGCGACGAGTTGTGCGGTCAGGCGGTCAACCGCTTCGCGGCTGCCGACGCTGAAGGCGCAATGGATGTAGCCTTCGCGCATCATCCGCTCGCCGCCGGGGGCGAGGCTGGGACGGGTCATCAGTTCGAGCCGCGTCGCGCTGTCAGGGAAGGTGAGGAAATAGGTTTGCAGGCCGGTTTTGGGGTTGTGGTAGCGGTCGTTGGCGGTCGCACCGAAATGGCGTTCGTAGAAGGCGCGGGCGCGTTCGAGGTCGGCGGTGTAGAGGGCGATATGGTCTATTTTCATGGGTGTGGCGGCTGTGGTTGGAGCGGGTGGTGTGGGGCGGTTTGGTTTGCCTCCTCCCCGGCTCTGCTCCTCTGCGGGCTGCGCCCTGCAGTGGCAGGGCGAGGGCAAGGAGGAGGGCGAGGAGGCGGCGGGTCATGCTTGTTCGATGTGGGCGTCGATGGTGACGGGGCAGTTCAATGTGTTGGCGATGTAGCAATCGCGGTGGGCGTCATGGTGCAGGGCGAGGGCAAGTGCCGGGTCAGACGCGGCACTGATGGTAACGCGCGGTTTGAGGCGAATAGCGGTCATGCGGCCTGCGGCTTCGTTCATTTCGGCTTCGGCGTCGTCGCTGTAGGCGAGGACGGTGATGCCGTGGTCGGCGCAGTGGTGCAGGTACCAGAGTTTGTGGCAGGCCGAGGCGGCGGCGAGCAGCAGCTCTTCGGGGTTCCAGCGGGCGGGGTCACCACGGTAGGCGGGGTCGGCGGAACCGGGGATGTCCGCTTTGCCGGGGGCGCGGTGGATATGGTCGCGGCTGTAGGCGGTGTAGCTGCTGGTGCCGCTGCCGAGGTTGCCTGTCCATTCGGTACGGGTGTGGTAGTGGTGGGTTTTGTGAGTCATGGGGTCGTTCCGTGGTGAGGGGTGGCGGGGGAGTCAAGATCGGGCGGTGGGGCAAGCCCCACCCTACGGGTTCTTCAGCAGTGGCTGGAAGTGTTCCTGCCAGACTTGCGGGGTGAGGGCGCCGGCGTGGCGGTACTTTATGGTGCCGTCGGCGGCGATGAGGTAGGTTTCCGGCGCGCCATAGACACCGAGGTCGGTAATCAGCGTGCCGTTTGTGTCGCGCAGGTTGAGGCGGTAGGGGTTGCCGTGGCGGGCGAGGAAGGCGGTGGCGTCGGCAATTTCGTGGGTGTTGTCCGCCGGCCAGTTGATGCCGACGATGGGGATTTGTTGGCCGAGCTGGAGCAGGTAGGGGTGTTCGTCATGGCAGGCGGGACACCAGCTGCCCCAGATGTTGAGCAGGTAGGGCTGGCCTTGCGGCAGGTCGGCGCTGGTGTGGCGCTGTTGGTCGCTTGCCAGCGCTGGCAGGTCGATGGCAGGCAGCGCTTTACCGGTGGTAACGGAGGGCAGTTCTTGCGGGTTTTGTCCGAGACCGCTGACGAAGAGGGCGATGAGGGCGGCGAAGGCGGCAAGCAGGGTGATGGCGAGGGTTTTGCGGTTCATGGGTTTTTGCGGGTTGGTAGAGCGGCGAGCGCGGCACCGGCGGCCATGATGAGCGCGCCGAGCCATATCCAAATGATGAACGGTTTGTATTGCAGGCGCACCGCCCAGGTGTCGGCGTTGATCGCTTCGCCGAGGGCGATGTAGAGGTCGTGCGTTGGCGTGATGTGGCGCGCGCTTTCGGTCATCGGCATGCTGCTGCTGTGGTAGCTGCGTTTGCTCGGCAAGAGGATGGTGACGGGGGTGCCGTCGGCTTTTTGTACGAGGATTTTGCCGACGGTGGCGGTGTAGTTCGGCCCTTCGCGCGTGTCGAAATCGACCAGCGTCAGGCGGTAACCGGCGAAGTCGAGGACGCTGCCGCGTTTCAGGCTATGGTCTTGTTCGTTGCTGTAGAGGCCGGTGGCGGTGATGCCGAGCGTGGTGATGAGGTAGCCGAGGTGGGCGAGAGTCATGCCGCTGTAAGCGCGGGTGATGGGCAGGCGGTGGCGCAGGCGGTCGGTGGTATCCACGATGATGGCGGCGGCGGCGGTCATCGCGGCGAAGACGGCAAGCGCGGTGCGGATTTGCCAGGTGTCGGCGAGGGTGAGGGTGAGCAGGGTGGCGGCGAGGGCCAGCGCGAGTACGGCGGCAAGGCGCGGTGCGAGGCGGCGGGCGCGGTCGTTTTTCCAGCGGGCAAGCGGGCCGATGCCGAGTAGAAAGAGGCTGGCCAGCGCCAGCGGCACGATGAGGCGGTTGTAGTAGGGCGCGCCGACCGAGATTTTGCCGAGGTTGAGGCTGTCGGCGGCGAGCGGGTAGAGGGTGCCGGTGAAGACGATGAGGCAGGCGCCGGTCATCAGCCAGTTGTTGGCGAGGATGCCGGTTTCGCGCGAAAGCAGGGCGTAGGGCGCGTTGCTGGCGAGGCGCGGCGCGCGCTGGATAAGAAGGATAAGCGCGGGCAGGGTGATGGCGACGAGCAGGGCGAGGATGAAGATGCCACGGCCGGGGTCGGCAGCGAAGGCGTGTACCGAGGTGAGGACGCCGGAGCGGACGAGGAAGGTGCCGATGAGGCTGAGGCTGAAGGCGAGGATGGCGAGCAGCGCCGTCCAGGAGAGGAAGGCGCCGCGTTTTTCGCTGACGATGAGGCTGTGCAGCAGCGCGGTGCCGATGAGCCACGGCATGAGCGAGGCGTTTTCTACCGGGTCCCAAAACCACCAGCCGCCCCAGCCGAGTTCGTAGTACGCCCAGTAGCTGCCAAGCGCGATGCCGAGTGTGAGGGCGAGCCAGGCGGCAAGCGTCCACGGGCGGGCGCGACGCAGCCAAAGGGTGTCGAGCCGCCCTTGCCACAGTCCGGCGACGACGAAGGCGAAGGCGACGGCAAAGCCGACGTAGCCGGTGTAGAGCAGCGGCGGGTGGAAAATGAGGCCGGGGTCTTGCAAGAGCGGGTTGAGGTCGGCACCATCGAAAGGCGCGGGCAGGGCACGGCTAAAGGGGTTTGACGTGAAGCCGATGAAGGCGATGAAGCCGAGGCTGATGCCGCCCAAGACGGCGAGGATTTTCGCGCGCAGGTCATCCGGCAGCGTTTTGCTGCGTACCGCCAGCGCCGCAGTCCATAACCCCAAAATTTCTATCCAAAGAAGCAACGAGCCTTCGTGTCCGCCCCAAACGGCGGTGAGGCGGTAGTACCACGGCAGCAAGCTGTTGCTGTGGGCGGCGATGTAGCGCACCGCGAAGTCGTTGGCGATAAAGCCGTAGGCGAGGGCGGCAAAGCTGAAGGTGAGCAGCGCGCTTTGGGTTTTCGCGGCGCTGACGGCGACGGCGCAGGCGGTGCGGCGGTCGGCGCAGAAGGTCGGCAGCAGGGCTTGCAAGAGGGCGATGGCGCCTGCGAGCCAAAGGGCGTAGTGGCCGGTTTCGACGATCATTGTTGGCTCTGGTGCTGGTAGCCGCTGCGTTCCATGTCCGCCTTCACTTCCGGCGGCAGGTAGTTTTCGTCGTGCTTGGCAAGGATTTCGTCAGCGCGGAAAACGCCGTCCGCGCCGAGGGTACCGCGCGCAATCACCCCCTGTTTCTCGCGGAAAAGGTCAGGCAGGATGCCGGTGTAGGTGACGGCAAGCGGCGGGTGCTGGAAGTCGGTGATGCGGAAATTGACGGTGAGGCTGTCGCCTTCGCGCACGAGTGAATGCTCCTCCACCATGCCGCCAACGCGGATGCCGGGCTGGTCACGCGGTACGGCATTTTCGGCGACGCTTTGCAGCGAATAGTAGTGGTTGAGGTCGTTTTGCATCGCATAAAGCAGCAGCGCGACGGCGGCTGCGAAGGCGGCGAATATCAGACTGATGAGTGTCAGGCGTTTATGTTTGGCGGGCGTCATCGTGGCGTTGCAGGGTTTCGAGGGTGTGGCGCAGGCGGCGTTGGCGGCGGGCGGTGTAGAGGTGAATGGCGACGAGGGCGGCGAGGGTCAGGCCGTAAGCCGTCCACACATAGACGCCATGCGTGCCCATGCGGAAAAAATCACTGAGGCTGGCGAAGCTCATCTAGCCCTCCAACTGCCGCCGGATGCGGTGTTCCAGAATGAGATTGCCGATGGCGCGCAGCATATAGAGCGCAAACAGCGCATAAAAAGCGACAAGCATGACCAAGAGCGGCCACAGCATCGCGCCGTGGATGGAGGGGCCGCCTGCGCGGAACAGCGTCGCGCCCTGGTGCAGCGAATTCCACCACAGCACCGAATAATGAATCACCGGAATATTGATGACGCCGACAATGGCGAGAATGGCGGCGAGGCGGTCGGCCTGGTCGCGCTCCTCAATGCTCGCCTGCAACAGCATATAGGCGAGATAGAGAAAGAGCAGGATGAGTTCGGAAGTAAGGCGGGCGTCCCACGTCCAGAAGGTACCCCAGGTCGGCTTGCCCCAAATCGCGCCGGTGGCCAGGGCGATGGCGGTCATCAGCGCGCCATACGGCGCGGCAGCGCGGGCAAAAAAAGCGGCGAGACGGCTGCGCCAGACGAAAAACACCAGCGCGGCGGCGGCCAGCATCACATACACGCTCATCGACAGCATCGCCGCCGGGACGTGGACATAAATGATGCGGAAACTGTTCTTCTGCTGATAATCCATCGGCGCAAACACCAGCCCCCAGACGGTGCCGAGCGCGAGCAGCGCCCACGCCAGCGGCGCGAGCCACGGCAGCACCCTTGCCGACAGCCGCTCAAACCCGGCGGGACTGGCCGCGCGCTGAAGCCGTTTATGCAGGAAATTCATGAAATACCCAATGATGATTCAAGATGTTAGCGGGAAAATAACGGCGCGCATTATACAGGGCGGGCGGGCGGCGGCAAAGGGCGGCAGTGTGGATAAAACCGGCGGTGTGGCGCAGTTTTTCCGAAGGTGCGGCATCTTCCTTCCATAGCGCGGATGCTGGCGCAGCCATTCCCGTGCGGGCGTCCGCCAAATTGCGCCCTCCCCCGTGGGGGAGGGTTGGGGTGGGGGCAGCAAACCATCCGCGTTAGCGGCAAGCACCACATACCATTTACATACACCTTCCCCCGCTATCCTGTATGTAAACGCAGCCCCGTCGCGCTTGAAAATATCCCGGCCAACCACACCCCTTGCACAACAAACCACAAAACGGCGTGGTAAAAATCACGCCCGCTCACAACATTGAAATAAAATTCCAACGCAGGCGGCAATTCGCGCAATAAAATACGGACATTCACCCTGACAAAAGATGAATCAGGATAAATGTTTCAAGGCAGATTCTATAAGATGCCCCGCGAAAGAACGGCAAAAACACGCTTTCAAACCCAATCAACACAAATCAGGAGAACCGTTATGGCCTTTAACCTCAAAAACCGTCACCTGCTGAGTCTGGTACATCACTCCGAACGGGAAATCAATTACCTGCTGGACCTTGCCCGCGACCTGAAACGCGCCAAATACGCCGGTACCGAGCAGCCCAAACTCAAAGGCAAAAACATAGCGCTTATTTTTGAAAAAACCTCCACCCGTACCCGCTGCGCCTTTGAAGTCGCCGCACATGATCAGGGTGCCAACGTCACCTATATCGGCCCCGGCTCTTCCCAAATCGGCCACAAGGAAAGCATAAAAGACACCGCGCGTGTTTTGGGACGAATGTATGACGCCATCGAATACCGTGGTTTCAGCCAAAGCATCGTTGAAGAATTGGCCGAATACGCCGGTGTTCCCGTCTTCAATGGCCTCACCGACGAATTTCACCCGACGCAAATGCTCGCCGACGTATTGACCATGATTGAATACAGCGACAAACCGCTGAAACAAATCAAATACGTCTATATCGGCGACGCGCGCAACAACATGGGCAATTCCCTGTTGCTGATTGGCGCCAAACTGGGCATGGATGTACGCATCTGCGGGCCAAAAGCCTTATTGCCGGAAGACAAACTGGTGAAAATGTGCGAAGGATTCGCCAAAGAAAGCGGCGCGCGCATTACCGTCACCGATGACATTGACAAGGCCGTCAAAGACGTCGATTTCGTCCATACCGACGTTTGGGTCTCGATGGGCGAACCGCTGGAAAGCTGGGGTGAACGCATCAAAATCCTCCTGCCCTATCAGGTGACCCCCGAACTGATGAAACGCAGCGGCAATCCGCACGTCAAATTCATGCACTGCCTGCCCGCCTTCCACAACAGCGAAACCAAAGTGGGCAAAGAAATCGCGGTCAAATATCCCGAACTTAAAAATGGTATCGAAGTCACGGAAGACGTTTTTGAATCGCCGATGAACATCGCCTTTGAACAGGCAGAAAACCGGATGCACACCATCAAGGCGGTGATGTACGCCAGCCTGACCTGATTAAGGAGTCTTGCATGAGAATTGTCATCGCATTGGGCGGCAACGCCCTGTTACGTCGCGGCGAACCGCTGACCTTTGAGAATCAGCGGCAGAATATCAAAATCGCCTGCGAACAAATTGCCAAAGTATTCCCCAACAACGAACTGGTTATCGCCCACGGCAATGGCCCGCAAGTCGGTTTGCTGGCCTTGCAGGGGGCGGCGTACAAAGACGTACCGACCTATCCTCTGGATGTCCTCGGTGCAGAATCAGTGGACATGATTGGCTATATGATTCAGCAGGAGCTGGGTAATCTCGTTCCGTTTGACGTACCGCTCGCCACATTATTGTCGCAAGTGGAAGTGGACAGAAATGATCCGGCCTTCCAGCACCCGACCAAACCGATTGGCCCGGTCTATACCAAAGCAGAAGCGGAATAACTGGCAAAAGAAAAAGGCTGGTCGATTGCGCAGGATGGCGACAAATATCGCCGCGTGGTACCGAGTCCATTGCCAAAACGCATCTTTGAAATCCGTCCGGTGAAATGGTTGCTCGAACACGGCAGCATCGTCATTTGCGCCGGTGGTGGCGGCATTCCGACCTATTACGACGAGCAGCACAATTTGCACGGCGTGGAAGCGGTCATTGACAAAGACCTTTGCTCCGCCCTGCTCGCCGAAAATCTCGAAGCAGATTTGTTCATTATCGCCACCGACGTTTACGCCACCTTTGTCGATTGGGGCAAAGAAACGCAAAAGGCGATAGCCAGCGCGCATCCCGACGCGATAGAAGCGATAGGGTTTGCCGCCGGTTCGATGGGGCCGAAAGTACAGGCCGCCATCAATTTCGCCCGCCATAGTGGACACGATGCGGTGATTGGCTCGCTCTCCGATATTGTCGATATCGTCAAGGGCAAGGCCGGGACGCGCATCACGACCCAAGCCGACGGCATTTCCTATTACTGACACTGCCCGGGCGGACGGATGACCGTACGCCTGAATCCGTCTGCACATCAAGGAATTATTAAAGATTAAAAAACAATTTAACTTCCCTTCCGCCTTTACCATCCTCTTCATTATTCTGATTATTGCGGTGGTATTGACCTGGGTAGTCCCCGCCGGTTCCTATTCCAAGCTGACCTATGACAACATCAACAATGTATTCGTGGTCAAGGCCTATCAGCAAGAAGACGTAACCTATCCGGCAACCGAAGAAAGCCTGGAAAAGCTCAAAATCAAAATAGACCTGAAGAACTTTACCGAAGGCACCATCAAAAAGCCGATTGCCATTCCTGACACCTATCAGCGGGTGGAAAACAAACCGAAAGGTATTGGCGATATTGCCGTCAGCATGGTACACGGCACCATTGAAGCCGCCGATATTATGGTCTTTATCTTTGTTTTGGGGGGCATGATTGGCGTCATCAACAAAACCGGCTCCTTTAACTCCGGCTTGATGGCACTGGCGCGAAAAACCAAAGGAAGGGGATTTGCCATTGTCTTTAGTGTTTCCGTGCTGATGGTATTGGGCGGCACGACCTGCGGCATTGAAGAAGAGGCGGTTGCGTTCTATCCCATTCTGGTGCCGGTATTCCTCGCCCTCGGTTATGACGCGATTATCTGCGTTGGCGCGATATTCCTCGCCTCCTCAATGGGGACGGCATTCTCCACCATTAACCCGTTCTCGGTCGTCATCGCTTCCAACGCCGCCGGTATTCCCTTTACCGAAGGCATCAGTTTCCGTGCCGTCGGTTTGGTATTGGGTGCCGCGTGTGTGATTTATTACCTTTACTGGTATGCGAAAAAAATCAAGGCCAATCCCGAAGCCTCCTACACCTATGCCGAGCGCGAAGAATTTGTGCAGCTTTACATGAAAGATGTGGATCCGAATGCGATAGTGGAATTTACCCTGCGCCGGAAAATTATCCTGACCCTGTTCTGCATTGCCTTCCCGATTATGGTTTGGGGGGTCATGGCCGGTGGCTGGTGGCTGGTGGTTCCCGCAAATGGCGGCTTCCTTCCTGACGATTACCATCGTCATCATGTTCATCTCCGGCCTGAAAGAAAAAGAAATCGTCAATGCCTTTACCCACGGTGCCTCCGAACTGGTTGCCGTCTCGCTCATTATCGGCATGGTGCGCGGGGTAAACCTCGTCCTTGAAGAAGGCATGATTTCCGACACCATCCTGAATTATACTTCGCAACTGGTGAGCGGAATGCCGGCCAGTATGTTTATCCTCGGACAACTGGTGGTCTTTATCTTCCTCGGACTGGTCGTGCCCTCCTCATCGGGTCTCGCCGTACTCGCCAGGCCGATTATGGCACCGCTGGCCGATGCCGTCGGTATTCCGCGCTTTATCGTGGTATCCGCCTATAACTGGGGGCAATATGCCATGCTCTTCCTCGCACCGACCGGACTGGTACTGGTGACGCTGCAAATGCTGAATATCCCCTTCAACAAATGGGTGAAATTCGTCATGCCAATGATTGACGTCCTGCTGGCTATTGGCGCAACGCTTTTGGTCATTCAGGTTTCCCTGTACGGACGCTGATGGCTGACAAAAGGCTGCCGCCAGGGCAGCCTTTTGTTTTTTTATGGCATGAGCCACCCCTTTCCCCCGAAAATCGCCTTTCGACGGCAGGAGCAACACTTATGCCGAAAGACAAGCTGCTGGACAATATCAATACCCGCATTCTGCGGGCGCTGCAAAAGAATGGACACCTGCACAACAACGAACTGGCACAGGAAATCGGCCTTTCCAATTCGGCCTGCCTGCGCCGGGTCAATATTCTCGAAGAAAACGAATTTATTGACCGCTATGTTGCCATTCTCAATCCGCAAAAAGTGGATTGCAATCTCGCGGTCTATCTCTTTGGCTCGTTTTCCGAAGAAGACATCCAGAAAAGGGATCGCTTTATCTTCGAGATGAAGCTCATCCCCAATATTGTCGAATGTCATCTGATGGCGGGCGATTATAATTTCATCATCAAAATGCGCGTCGCCAATCTGGATGAATTTCATCACATCAAAACCAAATACTTCAACAAGGACATCGGCATCAAAAACATCAGATCGGAAGTGGTGCTGAAAACGATCAAGGACACGACGGAATTGCCGCTGTAGCCCCTTTCATCAAGGCAAAACCCGGCGCTTGGGCAGGATTCCCGCTTGCAGTGAGGCTGAATGGCAAACAGCCGCGCCGTGGTTATTTCGCCCGTCATCCACCGCGACAAAGCCGCCGACCGCACGGCAGGCGTGTATAATATGTGCAAATATTCACAAAGCGAGGTGACTTGATGCGCAAAGAGGGTGAAAACCTGTTCAAATGGCTATGGCGCAAATATAACGAATTCTATGATGAAGCCGGATTTTCCCAGGTGGGGGGCTGTCGTCGTTGTCTGCCTTTCATCAAGGAAGATCCGCCATTGGAATGGCCGGATCGGCTGCGCAAGCTGAATGAGGACACACGACAATCCGCCGGGAAACACCGGCAGGATTCGCAAGAGGTTTAAGTTTTTAATTCAGGAGTATTTATGGTTTTATTTTTTGCCTGTGTGGCGATGCTGGTCGCCGGTTATTTCATCTATGGTGCATGGATGGAAAAAATCTTTGTCATCAAACCGGAGCGGCAAACGCCCGCGTATGCGATGGGCGACGGTGTCGATTATGTGCCAATGTCGCGCACCAAGGTTTGGCTGATTCAGGTATTGAACATTGCCGGAACCGGGCCGATTTTCGGGCCGATTTTGGGTGCGCTTTATGGCCCGGTAGCTATGCTGTGGATTGTCGTCGGCTGTATTTTTGCCGGTGCGGTGCATGATTATTTCTGCGGCATGATTTCCATCCGTAACAATGGCGCCTCCATTCCGGCGATGTCTGGCCGTTATATTGGCGCGCCGGTCAAGCACATTATTAACGTCGTCGCGCTGATTCTGTTGGTATTGGTTGGCGTCGTCTTTGTCCGCACCCCGGCGGATTTGTTAACCCGCCTCACCGAACAGGCGATTAGCAATCAGGGCGTGGGCGCGATGGGCGCGGCGGTCGGCACGGTGAGCGAAAGCGCCAGTCCGGGGATGAGTACCGATACGCTGACGCTGATTTGGACGTGCATTATTTTCGTCTATTACATCATTGCGACCTTGCTGCCGATTGACAAAATTATTGGCCGCATTTATCCGCTATTTGGCGCGCTGTTGATGTTCATGACTGCCGGGATGTTATTTGGCCTGATTTTTGAGGGCATTCCCGCTTATCGCACTCTCGGTTTGGAAAATGGCATTTCTTTGGGCGATTTCTTCAGTAATTTTCATCCGAAAGGTGCCAATGCCTTACCCATTTGGCCGCTGATTTTCGTCACCATTACCTGCGGTGCGATTTCCGGTTTCCATGCGACGCAAACGCCGATGATGGCGCGTTGTACTGAAAATGAACGCGAAGGCCGTTTCGTCTTTTATGGTGCGATGATTACCGAAGGCGTGATTGCGCTGATTTGGTGCATGGTTGGCCTTTCATTCTATCCCGACGTGCAGGCATTGCTCGCCGCCACCGCCAAATCTCCGGCACCGGTGGTCTTTGATTCGGCAATGAAGATGCTCGGCACATTCGGCGGCGTTCTCGCGGTTTTGGGCGTGGTGGTCTTGCCGATTACTTCCGGCGATACCGCTTTCCGCGCCGCGCGTTTGCAGATTGCCGAGTTTTTCAACAGCTACGGCATCAATGCCGACCAGCGCAAGATAGGCAAGCGCCTGATGATTACCGTGCCGCTGTTTGTCATCGGCATCGCGCTGACGATGATTGATTTCAACCTGCTCTGGCGCTATTTCAGCTGGGCGAACCAGACGACGGCGACCATCATGCTGTGGACGGCGGCGGCGTATCTCTACCGCCACCAGAAATTCCACTGGGTCTGCACCATCCCGGCGATTGTGATGACGCAAATCTGCGCCTGCTATCTGTTCTTCGACCACAAAATCGGCTTCGGCTGGGTGTGGGACAGCTTCGGCCTGAGCGCCCACAACTGGGAGGCTTCTATGGTTGCCGGTGCTGTGGTCGCGGTGGCGCTGACCGCGCTGTTCTTCGTCGGCCTCAAGCCGAGCGGTATGAACGCGGGCGGCATCGTCGCCGTCTCCGTGGACGACTGATTCCGGTCTTTAATCTTTGGAAACGGCGCTGCGGCGCCGTTTTTTTGTGCCTGTGCACTGCCATTCGCTGTATTTGGCTATTTGTCATGTTGATGAGAGTGTGAATTTCACACGACAAACGCGCGATATTCACGGCAAAACGGCATCGCCGGGCGTGGTTGCCGGGCAAGAGGGGGTAAATTGCCGCTGTCCGAAAATTTTGGCGGCGGTGTTTGCCGGAGCAGGATGCAAAATTTGTCCGTTTTTTGTCCGCCGTGCCGATAACCGTGCGTGTTTGTCGCCCCTGTGCGGAAATATTTGTGGGTTTGTGAATTTCACATGGCAGCGATTCCTGATTCACAGCGGCGGTTACGGCGGCAGCCCGTATGCCGCAATCGCGCGCCATACCTGCATTTTCAGCGGTTTGCGGGGCAAAAACGCGACACTATTGCCCCGGCGTGAAAAAATTTGTGCAGAAATATCGTGAATAAATACACGTTGTTAAGCGTGAATAGCTGTGAAAAATCGTGGTTCATGATGTGAAAAGATTGACATCTTGTGTGGAGAAGCCTAAGATTTGCTCATCACAAAGATTGAAAGGTCTTTATGAGATTTGCCCGGCAACGGGCGAAAAGTATCCGTCATGACGGGTGTCATGATGTGGTTTTTGTAAACAGTCCAGGAGTTTAGCCATGAGCAACTACTATCCGAAAAAATACCCGGCCGAGCCGTTCAAAATCAAAGCGGTTGAACCGATCGCCATGACTGATCGCAAACAGCGTGAGGAATACATGAAAAAAGCGGGTTACAACACGTTCCTGCTGGATTCCAAAGATGTTTACATCGACCTCTTGACCGACAGCGGCACCAACGCGATGAGCGACAACCAATGGGCCGGCCTGATGATTGGCGACGAAGCCTATGCCGGCAGCCGCAACTTCTATCACCTCGAAGAAGTCGTGCGCGAATACTTCGGCTTCAAGCACATCGTCCCGACCCACCAAGGCCGTGGTGCAGAAAACCTGCTCTCCACCATCCTCATCAAACCGGGCGACTACGTACCGGGCAACATGTACTTCACCACCACCCGTGCGCACCAGGAACGCAATGGCGCGACCTTCCGCGACATCATCATCGACGAAGCGCACGATTCCCAAATCGACCTGCCCTTCAAAGGCAACGTTGACCTGAAGAAACTGCAAGCGCTCATCGACGAAGTCGGCGCCGACAAGATTCCTTACGTTTGCGTCGCCGTGACCGTAAACCTCGCTGGCGGTCAGCCGGTCAGCATGGCCAACCTGCGCGCCGTCCACGAACTGTGCAGCAAACACGGCATTAAAGTCATGTTTGACGCCACCCGTTGCGTTGAAAACGCTTACTTCATCAAAGAACGCGAGCCGGAATGCAAAGACATGACCATTCGCGAAATTCTGAAAAAGATGATGAGCTATGCCGACGGCTGCACCATGTCCGGCAAGAAAGACTGCCTGGTCAACATTGGCGGCTTCCTCTGCATGAACGACGAAGACCTCTTCCAAAAAGCACGCGAACTGGTCGTACTGTTTGAAGGTATGCCTTCATACGGCGGCTTGGCCGGACGCGATATGGAAGCCATGGCACGCGGTATTACCGAATCTGTGGATTTCCACTATATCCAACACCGCGTCGCCCAATGCTATTACCTCGCGCAAAAACTGGAAGAAGCTGGCGTGCCGATTGTTAAACCGGTCGGTGGCCACGCCGTATTCCTTGATGCCCGCGCATTCTTCCCGCACATTCCGCAAGAAGAATTCCCGGCACAAACCCTCGCTGCCCAACTCTATATCGAATCCGGGGTACGCAGCATGGAACGCGGCATTGTTTCCGCAGGCCGCGACAAAGTGACCGGCGAAAACCACAAGCCGAAACTGGAGCTGGTACGTCTGACCATTCCGCGTCGTGTTTATACCTATTCACACCTGGATATTGTGGCTGACGGTGTTATTTCCCTGTTCAAACACCGCGACAATATCAAGGGCATGAAGATGGTTTACGAACCGAAGCTGCTCCGCTTCTTCACTTCCCGCTTCGAGCCGAAAGCATAAAAACTGCACAAGGAGGGGCATTGTTTCGGCAATGCCCCTTTATAGCAACCCTCACAACGTCCCGTACGGCGTTGCATTGACTCGCCGTACTGTCAAAAGTACTGCCTTCGTCAATGCGCCTTGTACGGAACGCTGTGAGTGCCGCTATATATTTTTGATTCTCGTGAAATGATTGAAATACTCGTCATGATACTGCGCCACCCGCCAACCGCTCCCTGAATCGTAACCTCCTAAATTGGCGGGACTGTCTTGCAAACGACACGCATCTTTTCCTAATGCGTGAAGCGCCCTGATACGGATTCATCCATTCCACGACGACCTGCGAATCGTATCAATCCAGGAGCTTCACCATGAACAAAACCCTCGGCACCACCCTGCTGGTTTCCGGCACCATGATTGGCGCAGGAATGCTGGCGATGCCACTCACTTCCGCCGGTATCGGCTTTACCTTTACCGTTGTCCTCCTTGTATCGCTCTGGTTGTTGCTGACTTACAGCGCACTGCTATTCGTCGAAGTCTATCAGACCACCGAAAGCGATTCCGGTATCGGCACCCTCTCCGCCCTCTATTTCGGCAATGCCGGACGGGTCATTTCCACTACCGTCATGTTCGTTTTCCTTTATGCGCTGCTTGCCGCCTATATTTCTGGCGGTGGCCAAATTTTGATGAAAGCGACGCAAACATCGGGGCTGTTCGGACAGGAAGGTCTATTCCACGATTTTATTGAATACATTGGCGTGCAATTACAAAGTGGCGGCGTTTTTGTTGCAGCGCTCAATGCCGCTGGTCTTACCGATGAAGTGACGCTCTTTGCCGGGGTATCGCCGGAAATGACGCTCAAGATTTTCGTCGGCATCTTTACCCTGTTTTTTGGCTCGTTCGTCATTATCAGCACCAAAGTGGTCGATGGCTTTAACCGTCTGCTCTTTTTCGTCATGCTTTTTGCCCTGGTGGTGGTGATGTTCGTCATGTTCCCGAAGGCGAGCATTCATAACCTGATGGCGATGCCGCTCAATAACGCGCTGATTGTTTCCGCCGCGCCGATATTCTTTACCTCCTATGGTTTCCACGGCTCCATTCCGTCACTCGTCAAATATATGGAAGGCGATGTGCGCGGCCTGCGCATTGCCATTGTCTCCGGCTCCGCCATTACCCTGGTCGGCTATATCCTTTGGCAACTCTCCACCCACGGCGTTTTGACGCAAAGCCAATTCACCGAAATTCTCAAAGAAAACCCGACGCTGTATGGCCTGATTGAGGCCAGCCGCGAAATTACCGGCAGCCATGTCATTGCCTCCGCGGTGCAAGTCTTCTCCGCCCTGGCGCTGATTACCTCATTCCTCGGTGTCGCCCTCGGCCTGTTTGACTGCACCGAAGATATGCTGCGCAAAGGGCTGGACATCAAGGCGGGGCGCATCCTGCTCGGCGTCATCACCTTCCTGCCGCCGGTGCTGTTCGCTTATTTCTACCCGGACTTCATTGCCGCCCTCAGCTACGCCGGGCAGATGTTCGCCTTCTTCGCCGTCGTCCTGCCGGTCGGCCTGGTGTGGAAAGCGCGCCGCCGCCATCCAAACCTGCCCTACCGCGTCATCGGCGGCGATGCGGCACTCATCATCGCCCTCCTCATCGGCATCATCGTTGCCATCATCCCCTTCTTCGTCAAGGCGGGACTGCTGCCGCCGGTGGTGGGGTAATCCCTCAAGCAATACAAGCGGGGCTTGCCCCGCTTTTTCGCGTCTTTCTTATAATGCCTGCCCTTTTTCACAACCATCACCATCCATGACCGCCCCCGATTTCACCGCCGTCCTCGCGCGCGACCGCCACCCCTTACGCCAACTGCACCGCCAAATCCGCGAACGCGAGCGGCGCGGCCAGCCGGCTGACCGCCTGCGCGCCCGTTTTGCCGCCGAATATGCCGCTTCCACCGCAGCGGTTGAGGTGCGCCGTGCCGCGCTGCCGCAGCCGAAACTCAGCGCCGACCTGCCCGTTCTTGCCGCGAAAAACGACATCCTCCGCCTCATCCGCGAACACCAAGTCATCATCATCAGCGGCGAAACCGGTTCGGGGAAGACGACACAACTGCCGCAGCTTTGTCTCGCCCTCGGCCTTGGCGCACGCGGCACCATCGCCCATACGCAGCCGCGCCGCATCGCCGCGCGCAGCGTCGCCGCGCGCATCGCCGAGGAGCTCGATACGCCGCTCGGTGATGCCGTTGGCTACCAGGTGCGTTTTGACGAAAAAACCAGCGACGCCACCGTCATCAAGCTGATGACCGACGGCATGCTGCTCGCCGAAACCCTTTCCGACCCGTACCTCGCGCAATACGAAGTCATCATTGTCGATGAGGCGCACGAGCGCAGCCTCAATATCGACTTCCTCCTCGGCTACCTGCACCGCCTCGCCGCGCGCCGTCCCGACCTCAAAATCATCATCACCTCGGCAACCATCGACGCGGAAAAATTCGCCGCGCACTTCAGCGGCGCGCCGGTACTGAACGTCAGTGGGCGCACCTATCCGGTGGAAATCCGCTACCGTCCGCCGGGTGAAGAGGAGGACACGGCGGACGCCATCGTCCGCGCCGTCGCCGAACTCGACCAGCACGGGCGCAACGACATCCTCGTCTTCCTCCCCAGCGAGCGCGACATCCGCGAAGCCGCCGACCGCCTGCGCCGCGAACAACTGCGCGACACCGACGTGCTGCCGCTCTTCGGCCGCCTCTCGCTCGCCGACCAGCAGGCGGTGTTCCGCCCGCAAGCGCCGCGCCGCATCGTCCTCGCCACCAACGTCGCCGAAACCTCGCTCACCGTGCCGCGCATCAAGGCAGTCATCGACACCGGCACGGCGCGCATCAGCCGCTACTCGCTGCGCACTAAAACGCAGCGCCTGCCGATAGAGCCCATCTCGCAAGCCGCCGCCAACCAGCGCGCCGGACGCTGTGGCCGCGTCTCCTCCGGCATCTGCATCCGCCTCTACAGCGAAGAAGACTACGCACAGCGCCCCGCCTACACCGAGCCGGAAATCCTGCGCACCAACCTCGCCGCCATCATCCTGCAAATGCTCGTCCTCAAACTGGGCGACATCGCCGCCTTCCCCTTCGTTGACGCGCCGGACGAACGCCAAATCAACGACGGCTACCGCCTGCTCTTTGAGCTGCAAGCGACCGACGAATCCCGCCGCCTCACCCCGCTGGGGCGACAAATGGCGCGGCTACCGGTCGATCCGCGTTTCGCCCGCATCCTCGTTGCCGCCGAAAAAAGCGGCTGCCTGCAAGACGCGCTCATCCTCGTCGCCGCCCTATCCATCCAAGACCCGCGCGAACGCCCCTTCGGCCAAGAAGCGCGCGCCGACCAAAAACAGGGCGAGTTCGCCGACAAAAGCAGCGACTACCAGACCCTGCTCAACCTCTTTGCCGCCTACCAGCGCGAACGGCGCACGGCGAGCAACAACCGCCTGCGCCAATGGTGCAAAAACTACTACCTCAACCCGCAGCGGATGCGCGAGTGGCGCGAACTGGTGAACCAACTGCTGCGCGACAGCCGCGAACAAAAATTGCACCTCGACACCGCCCACCCCGCCGCGCCGAAAAGCGAGCTGCCGGAAGGCGCCAAAGGCCGGCTGGCGCTGGAAAACCCGCAGATGGAAACCCTGCATCGCGCGCTGCTCACCGGCTTCCTCGACCAAGTCGGCCTGTGGGACGAACAAAACCGCGACTACCTGCGCCCGCGCCACAGCCGCTTCAGCCTCTTCCCCGCCTCCGTGCTGGCGAAAAAACCACCGCAAGCGGTGATGGCGGCAAGCATCATCGAAACCCAGCGCACCTACGCCCGCACCTGCGCCCCCATCCAGCTTGCCGAACTTGAGCACCTCGCCGCCCACCTCACCCGCCACCAATACAGCAACCCGCACTGGTCAAAAAAAGCGGGCAACGTACTCGCCAGCCAAACCACCACCCTCTACGGCCTGCCCATCGTCGCCGGGCGCAACGTCCCCTACGCCCGCCACGACCCGGCGCTCGCCCACGAAATCTTCATCCACGACGCGCTCGTCCCCGGCGACCTCAACACCCGCCTCAAAGTCATCGCACAAAACCGCGCCCTGATAGAAACCCTCGAAGAGCGCGAACACAAAACGCGCAGTCGCGGCATCCTTGCCGACGAGTCCCAACAAGCCGCCTTCTACATGGCACGTCTGCCGGAGAGCGTGCACAGCGTTGTCACCCTCGAACAATGGGCGAAACAACACGGCGAAGCGGCGCTCGCCATGACCGAGACCGACCTATTACTCAGCGATGAAACCATTGATGAGGCCGACTACCCGGCGAGCCTCACCATCAACGGCCAAAAACTGCGGCTCGAATACCACTTCGACCCCGGCGGCGCGGCGGACGGCATCACCGTCAACATCCCGCTCCCGGCGCTGAACGCGCTGGAGGCGCGCGCCTTCGAGCGCCTCGTGCCGGCGATGCTGCCGGCGAAAATCGAAGCGCTGCTGCGCGCCCTGCCGAAAGTGTGGCGGCGCCAACTCGTCCCCATCCCCGCCTTCGCGCAAGCCGTGAACGAACGCATCGCCGGCAGCGACGCGCCGCTGCACCGCGCCATCGTGGACGCCATCCACGCCATCAAAGGCACCGCCATCCCCGAAGACGCCTTCGACGAAACAAAAATCGACGACCACCACCGCATGAACTACCGCCTGCACGACGGCAAAAACGCCGTGCTGGCAGAAAGCCGCGACCTCGCCGCCCTGCAAGCGCAGTACAGCGACAGCGCCGCCGCCCAATTCCGCTGCCGCAGCCAAAGCCGCCACGCCGACGACGCGCCCATCAGCGACTGGCAATGGGACGAACTGCCCGCACAAGAAACCCTGCCCAACGGTATCACCGGCTACCCCGCGCTGACCCTCGAAGACAGCAAAATCCGCCTGCGCCTGCACGACGACCCCGAACGCGCCGCGAGCGCGCATCACGCCGCCACGCACGCCCTGCTCGCCGACAAACTACAAAACAAAATCAAATACCTGCGCAAAAACCTGCCCGGCTACACCCAAATGGCGCTGCACTACCGCAAAATCGGCAGCGACAGCACCCTCGCCGACGACATCATCGCCCGCCTGCTCGAACACGTCAGCTTGCGAGACGGCGTCCCGCGCACACGCACCGCCTGGGAAGCGGCGCTCACGCGCGGCGAGCGCGAACTCATCCCGGCGGCCAGCGAACTCGCCGCCAAACTGACCCGCATCCTCGCCAGCTACAGCGACGCCAAACAACAACTGCAAAACCTGAAACAGCCCGCCATCCGCGCCGACATCGCCGCGCACCTGGAGCGCCTCATCTACCCCGAATTCATCCGCGCCAGCGACAGCCGCGACCTCGACCTCATCGACCGCGCCCTTGCCGCCACCCTAAAACGCATCGAAAAAGCGCGGCTTGACCCGCTAAAAGACCTGCAACGCCAACAAGAACTCGCGCCGTGGGAAGCGACCC
The DNA here is from genome assembly GCF_057314735.1 of Cardiobacterium sp. NCBI lineage: Bacteria > Pseudomonadati > Pseudomonadota > Gammaproteobacteria > Cardiobacteriales > Cardiobacteriaceae > Cardiobacterium > Cardiobacterium sp. The sequence goes on along the minus strand of NZ_DBHKZK010000053.1, from coordinate 82,702 downwards.
TGCAACAAACGCTTGCCAAACACGGCATGACGCGCGCGACGCAACCCCCGCCACGCGGCACCCCCGCCAGCACCCGCGCGGCGCTGCTGGACTACTGGCGGCTGGTAGAAGCCTGGCGCATCCAGACCTACGCGCAGGAGCTGGGCAGCCCGCTCAAAGTCTCGCCGAAAATCCTGCAAGAAGCGGCAGAAAAACTGCGCTGAAAAAGCCCCCTCTCCCGCAGCGAAGCGGAGCGGGCGGCCTGTTTGGTTGACATCATATATCGGGGAAACATACAAGGGTGTGTGGCGGCGTAGCCGACACGCACGCGGGAATTTGACATCGGTAAACGCGTGCGTGCCTGCGGCACACACCCTACAAACTAATGGTGTAGCTCACAAAATCGTCGGCACGCAACCGCATTGGCTTGGGCGTGTTTACGCTGAATGGTAAACAGGCCTTAACCAAACCTGCGAATGAAATCATCATGTTATGGCCAATTGTAAACAGTCCCTAATCACCCCTGCGTTTTGAAGACCATTTGCACAGACGGGCATTACCTGTTTCACTACCTGCGCCGGGCAGAACCGCTTTGAAACCATCGCCATCCTTACGCCAAACCCCATGAAAAACTACCTCACCCGCCGCCTCTCCGCTCTCGCCTGGCTCGTCCTCGCCGCACTCATCACCGGCCAACTCGGCGCGCTGCACTGGCTCGCCGAACTGTTCAGCCATTTCGTGCCGTATTACGCCGCCGTCTTCATCCTCGCCGCGCTCTGCCTGCGCCACCGCTGGCGCTACCTCTGGGCGACCCTCGCGTTAGCGCTCGCCTGCTGGATGCTGTGGCCGTTCCGCCTTGACCCGGCGGACACCGCCGCCACGCGCGTCATCTGGTACAACGTCCACCTCGACAATGCCGATGCCGCTGGCGAAAGCGCCCGCCTCATCGCACAAAACGCCGACATCGTCGCCCTTGCCGAAATACAACTGCGCGACCCCGGCTGGCAGGCGCTGCGCCAACACTACCCGCACGGCTGCGCCCACGAAGACGACAGCCCCTTCGCCCTCGCCGTATTCGCGCGCGCGCCGCTCGCCGCCTGCGACATCCTCTTCCCCGGAGAATACCCCGCCATCCGCGCTGTGCTGGGCGATGGCCGCATTCTCTACGCCGCGCATCCGCCACCGCCGATTAACGCCGACCTCGCCCGCGCCCGCATTACCTATCTGCACGAACTCGCCGCCCGCCTCGCCACGGAAGACCGCGTGCTGCTCGTCGGCGACCTCAATAGCAGTCCGTATTCACCGCATTACCGTGCGTTTCTGCGCGACGCCGACCTGCGCGCCACCACCCGCCACTTTCTGCCGACCTGGCTGCCGCTGGGTCTCAACCTTGATCACGCCCTGATACGCCACGGCGGGGCGCATACCACCGCGCTACCGTGGCATACTTCCGACCATCGCCCGCTGCAAACCGACTGGAGCACCCATGACCACCCCCTTTGACTTCGCCCCGCCCGCACACATCGCCGCCCTCGAACACGAACTGGCACGCTGGGCGGACGCGCACCAACTCACCATCGGCCTCATCGGCCAGGACGACGGCGCCGACCTCACCGCGCGCGACTACTGCGTCAGCCGCGCCAACGGCGACTGGCTGCAACTCATCCTTTGGGAAATCCACGGCAACGGTAGCGTCAGCGCGCATATCGCCAACGACGACGCCATGCTGCACCTGGACTACATCAGCGCGGACAACCTGCGCCCGTGGCTCGACGACGCCCTGTGCATCCTCGAACAATACGCCGCGCACGGTTGGCACGCCGCCGAACACCGCCCGCATATTTCCCGCCCGCTGCGGGCGGCGGGACACACGCACTCATAAAGCGGCGCCAAAAATAACCACGCTAAAACGCTCCGGCAGACAAGCCGTCTTTGAAAAAAAAAGCCCGATTGCGTTGTTGGGTTACACGCTGCGCGCTAACCCAACCTTACAGTACTGCCCGCCACGCCGCGCGGAACGCCCGCGCACAAACCGCCAAAAACAGCTCGTAGGTCGGCCATTTATGGCCGACACCCAAAAACGTCTGGCATGAATGTCCGGCTGCACCACATAGCAGTCCGCGTGGACACCGGAGTGGCAGCCAACCAACAAGAAAATCCCTAATAATTTACAAATTACGGGAGAAAAACACCCGATTTTTACCAATTTATTACCATTATGCGCAATATTTACTATAATCCCGCGCTTTATCACTAAACGGAGACTACCACCCATGCAGCAAACCGTATCCCCCTGGAAAACCCGCCTGCGCGCGCTTGGCCCCGGCATCCTCATGGCATCCGCCGCCGTCGGCGGCTCGCACCTCATCGCCTCCACCCAGGCCGGTGCGCTCTACGGCTGGCAACTCGCGCTCATCATCGTGCTGACCAACCTCTTCAAATACCCGTTCTTCCGCTTCAGCGCGCACTACACCCTCGACAGCGGCAAAAGCCTGATCGAAGGCTACGCGGAGAAAAACCGCGTGTACCTCTGGGTCTTCCTCATCATGTGCTTCCTCTCCTCGACCATCAGCACCGGCGCGGTCGCCCTGCTCACCGCCGTCATCATCAAAATCTCCATCCCGGGACTTCCCCTCTCGAACAACGCCCTTTCGGTGCTGGTCGTCGCCTCCTGCGTGCTGATTCTGCTGATGGGGCGCTACAAGGCGCTCGACCGCCTCTCCAAAATCATCGTTATCAGCCTGAGCATCACCACCATCGCCGCAGTCGCCATCGCCATCAATAAAGGCATGCAGATGCAGGAAGGCTTCATCGAACCCTCGCCATGGAATCTTGCCGCGCTCGGCTTCATCATCGCCCTGATGGGCTGGATGCCCGCGCCGATAGAAATCGCAGCTATCAACTCGCTCTGGGTCACGGCGCGGCAGCGGCACGAACCGGTCAGTTACCGCGACGGCATGTTCGATTTCGACGTCGGCTACATCACCAGCGCCGTGCTGGCCATCGTCTTCCTCGCCCTCGGTGTGTACGTGCAATACGGCAACGGCGAAACCCTGGAAATCCAGAAAGGCGGTCTATACGTGGCGCAGCTCGTCGGCATGTACACCAAAACCATTGGCGAATGGGCGCGACCGCTGGTTGGCTTCATCGCTTTTGCCTGCATGTTTGGCACGACCATTACCGTTATTGACGGCTACTCGCGCGCGGTCGCCGAATCCGTGCGGCTGGTACAAGGCCGCGAATACTTCCGCACACGCGAACTGTTCGCCTGGATTCTATGGACATCCGCCTCCGGCCTGGCACTGATTTTGTGGTTCAACAGCGCCCTCGCCGAATTGCTGAAATTCGCGATGATTTCCGCCTTCCTCGCCGCGCCGGTATTCGCCTGGCTCAATTACTGGCTGGTCAGGCAAGACAAGAAACACAAACTCTCCCCAACGATGAATGTATTGGCCATAGTCGGACTGATTTATCTGATGGGTTTTGCCGTGTTGTTTGTACTGAACTTTGCCGGAATATTGGCCTGAGGCTGAATGACGGCAATAAAAAATCCCCGCAATGCGGGGATTTTTTCAGACCTGCTGACCAATATAACGCACCCGGCCAATTACTTTTAACTGTTGCAAATCTTCGCCCTCAACAACCATGTCGTTATATTCCGGATTATCACAAACCAGCACAATATGACGCAAATACAGTTTTACCCGGCGCACCAGTGCGCGAGTGCCAATTTCAAGCGCATAAATATAGCCATCTGCTAGCGTAACGTCGGAACGGTCAATCAATAATTCCGCCTCACCGTTAATTGTTGGTTTCATCGCCTCGCCGTGAAGGCAAACCAGAAAGCAGTGTTGTGGATTGACGCCAATTCTTTGCATCAATGTTTTGCTGAATACCAACGGCGGACGCTCTTTTTCTGTATCTTTCCGGTCAAAAAAATCAGGCTCCGGCGGCTTGTCTGCTAGCAAATGGGCAGGAATAAAATCTTGTGTTTTATTTGTCATCATCTGGTTTCGGTTTATTCAATTCATTCAGGACACGGGAAAAATCCAGCGCATTTTGCCGGGTGATGACAGGCTTACCAGTTTCCCGTTCAATATTCTCGCGTGCCGCACCCGCTATCTTGCCACCCCTCCGCGCGGTTTGCAGATTCTCGTCAAAGCCTTGTGCGTTTTCCTGCTTGCTGATTTCGGCAGATGTTGCCTCCGCCAGCATATTAAGCACCAGTTCCAGAGTGGACATATTGTCGCGCAGATTCTCCTTTTTCAGATTCTTGAAACCCTTGTATTCGCGGGTACTCATTCCGCTCCAGGCGCGGGTAATTTCATTGGTGAGAATGGCGAAATCACGCCCTTCGCGTACACCTTGCGCCTGCCAGGTATCTGTAAGCTCCTTGCGCACCTGAATCGCTTGCAGCCGCTGGTTAATCCATTCACGCGAATAGCCCTTTTGCAAATACATTTGCAGGGCGCGGTCAATGCTGATTTCAGGGTCGGTAATTTCATCGAGCCGCTCCTTGCCTACCTGCGCCAGCCACATCTTGAACGGCTCAGCTTTAGGCGATGGAATAGACTGGATAATGCGGAAGATGCCATCAAGGGCAGCAGCGTCGGTGCTGCGCATTTTTCCGTCCGGGGCGGGCATTTTCAACTGTACGATTTTTTCGTACAGTTGACTACTCCCTTCATCTTCAAGGATTTTTTTCTTGAGATCGCTCCAGTAACGACGCGGGTTGCGACTTTCAGTCAGGACGGTGATGACGTCAATGATGGAAAAATACCATTCTTCCGCCGCCTCGTCCCAGACAGTACGGATTTGGGTGTTGTCGTAAAGTTTGATGTTGTCCATTGGATTTATTGCAGTTTTCTATATTGAGCCACGATACTTGTATCGTTTATTTGTTTCTGAACGGGTTTCGTGAATGGCGAATCTTTCCTTCTTTTGCCAGGTCAGGTAGTTCTTTTTTGAAAAAATCCTCGTGAGGTTGCGCACCGGGGGAGAGGTAGATTTTGTCGAGAGCCTCTTTAACCGGTGTCGCATACTCAAGGTACATACGTTTATTATCCCACTCAGATTTTATTCGTGTATCCTCCAAGCTGGTAATATAGAGCATACGGCATTCCTGTTCTTCCTGAAATGCAGCATGTTTAACCAGATAGCGCAATGGTTGTAATATGAAGACAAGGGTATCTAGTACATCGTTGCCAGGTGATTCCTTCAATATTTCGGCCACTGCATCCGCCAACTGGGTAAATTCATTTTTTATTATCTTGATTAATTTGCTAATTTCTTCAAAATAAGAGTCCCAATCTTTCTCCGCTTGCTCGCAAATAGTTTTATAATCTGCCGTTTTATTTTCATACCAAGTTTCAGCAAAAAAGGTGGCTTTATCTCGTTGTGCGATAGAAAGGTAGCCGCTATTAGGATCTAGATATAAGCACCGATAGAGGGGAAGATTTTCTAAGGATTTATTTTTTTGCTGCTTACTTAATTTATGCTTTTTATCTGATACAAACTTCTTATCTAAATCTGCTAAATTTTCTTTTATTGGAGAATTCACGCTTGCTGACATAATCCCAAACAAATTCTCATCACTAAAAAAACGTTGATCGATAACTACACTAATACCGGAGGCTTCGCGTCCTTCTTCTTTTCCATACAGGCGAAATTGGTTTAGACTATCATGGTTGAAAGTAAAACACCCAATAAAAACAGATGTGGATTGATTTGAAGTATCTGTGCTTAATATTAGAGGCTGAGTATTGATTTTTAATTTACAATAATTATATATATATTGATATAATACCAAACCTTCTGACGGATCGTTTACGCCTTTAGCAGAAGTAAGACGAAGTAGAGAATTTTTAGCGAGGATAGCATAGGTGGCTTCAGGACTTGAATAATGGGCAACTTTAGGTTTCTTAGTATTTTGAGAATCTTTTTTAACCAAAAGGTTGCGGATTAACGTTGCTACAGTTTGTCGAATTTTTAACAATGAAACAGTGAGGTTTTTATGGCTTAATGGTTTTAGACAGCTTTCGGTTTCATAATAATTATATTCATGTAAAATACCAAGATCTTCGCGCCTAACATTTTTCCAAGTGGCAATAGCTTTTTCTATATCCCCTTGCTTCTCTAATAGTATACCAATATTAAATTGTGCTTTTGCATATAAACTTTTAGAATCCTTACGTAGTATTTTACTATAGGCCGCAATAGCTCCTTTTAAGTCACCTTGTTCTCCTAATGCAATACCAATATTAATCTGCGCTTTTGCATAATTCTCTGGCGAATCTTCACGCGTTATATTGTGGTAAGCAAAAAACTCTCCTTCCCTATCACCTTGTTTCCCTAATACAACACCAAGATTAAGTTGTGCTTTTGCATATTGCTCTGATGAATCTTCACGTGTGATATTGCGCCAAGTAGCAAAAGCTCCTTTTAAGTCTCCCTGCATCCCTAACATAGTACCAAGATTAAACTGCGCCATAGCATAATGCTCTGATGAATCTTTGCGTGTAACATTGCGGTAAGCGGTAAGTGCTCCCTCTGTATTTCCCAGTTCTCCTAACGTCGCACCGAGATAAAACTGTGCTATTGCATAATACTCTGGTGAATCTTCATGCGTGACATTACGGTAGGCAATAATTTCTCCTTCAGTATCTCCCCGTTCCCCAAGCGCACTACCGAGAATAAACTGCGCCTTTGCATACAGCTCTGGCGAATCTTCACGCTGAATCTTACATAAGATATCTATAACTTTATCCAGCTCTCCTTGCTGATATAAATCGATAGCCTGCAGCAATAATTTTTTGGCTTCTGTTTCAGTCATTAGTATTCTCCTGATCTATGGTTCAAATACCATCACCGCTTCACCTTCGCAAACGCATCTGCTGTCGCGGTATTCAATATTTTTTCTTGATACTTTTACCCAGGCTCAAAATAAAGCTATTTCTTGCTTATTTCCACCAGCTCCACAATATCACTTTCACCCTGCTGCTCTTTAATCGCGCGTTGGGCAGCACTGTAGCGCTCATATTCTACTGCAGCTTTTGCATCCGCCTGTTCTTTACTGATGTTACCTGCGCCTTGTAATACTTCACGGTCGTTAAACTGCAAAAATTGATCCAGCTTTTCTTGCCAGTCGCGCAGGAATATTTGTTTCTTGCGTTTTGCCTGGTCTTCGGCAAAGTCCAGCCACATGGTTACAACGCGGTTCAGGTTGGTAATTTCCGCTTCGTTCAGGTAATTCTTGGCGACGGTAATGTCTTTTTTGCGTACTTCACCGCTGGCGGTGTGGGTCAGTCCCATCATGGGCTTGTTGGCATCGGCGCGGGCGTGGATGATTTCAGCGGCAGTGTGTCCGGTGCAGGCAAAGTGCAGTTTGTTTTGTATTATTTTGAAGAATTGGGTGGTTTCTTTGTAGTCGGGCTGGTAGTCCGCAGCAAGCGTGAATATTTCGCGCACGCGCAGGTAAACGCGCCTTTCGCTGGCACGGATATCGCGGATGCGTTCTAGTAATTCGTCGAAGTAATCAGGCGCGGCGACGGTGCCGACAGGCGGGTTTTTCAGGCGTTCGTCGTCAATGGCAAATCCTTTTTGCAGGTATTCGCCGAGGGTACGTGTCGCCCATTGGCGGAATTGGGTACCACGGCTGGAACGTACGCGGTAGCCAATGGCGATAATCATCGGCAGGGCGTATATCTGAACTTGGTAATTCTTTCCGTCCGCAGCAGTTGTCAACTGTGAGTTGACAACTGCTTCCGGTAAAAGCTCGCCTTCAGCTAAAACGGCAGCGATATGTTTACTGATGTTTTGTTTACTGGTTTGGTACAGCGCGGCGATTTCCGCCTGCGTCAACCACAGTTGCCCGCCCAGCTCACGCAAGACGAATTGCGCTTGCCCGTCCGGGGTGGTGTAGAGGATGAGGGTGTTGTCAGCCATGGTTTTTGTGGTGGTAAAGGGATTACCGCTTCAGCTTCGCAAACGCCTCTGCCATCGCGGTGTTCGCCGGTTTTTCTTGGCGCTGTTGCGGGCGGTTTTGGCGGTTGTTGTCGCGGGCGGGTTTGCGTTCGCTGCCCGCCTCGTCGTTTAGGCGCATGGTGAGCGCGATGCGTTTGCGCGCAGCATCGACTTCCAGCACTTTGACTTTCACCACGTCGCCCGCTTTGACGATGTCGCGCGGGTCTTCTACGTAGCGGTCGGCGAGTGCCGAGATGTGGACGAGGCCGTCCTGGTGTACGCCGATGTCCACGAAGGCGCCGAAGTTGGCGACGTTGGAAACGACGCCTTCGAGAATCATGCCGGGTTGCAGGTCGCTGATTTCGTGGATGCCTTCGGCGAAGGTGGCGGTTTGGAACTCGCCGCGCGGGTCGCGTCCCGGTTTTTCCAGTTCGGCGAGGATGTCCATGATGGTCGGCAGGCCGAATTGGGCGGTGGTGTAGTCGGTGGGTTTGATTTGCCGGATGTGTTCGCGGTTGCCGATGAGCTCGGCGGCGGCAAGTTTTTTGTCGGCAAGCATTTTGGCAACGATGGGGTAGGCTTCGGGATGCACAGCGCTGGCGTCGAGCGGTTCGCTGCCGCCGTGGATGCGCAGGAAGCCGGCGGCTTGTTCATAGGTTTTTTCGCCGAGGCGCGGCACTTTTAAGAGGGTTTTGCGGTTGTCAAAGGCGCCGTTTTGGTCGCGCCAGGCGACGATGTTTTGTGCCAGCGTTTGGTTCAAGCCGGAGATGCGCGCCAAGAGCGGCACGGAGGCGGTGTTTACGTCCACGCCGACGGCATTGACGCAGTCTTCAACGACGGCATCGAGTGTTTTGGCGAGCTGCGACTGGTTCACGTCGTGCTGGTACTGGCCGACGCCGATGGATTTGGGGTCGATTTTGACCAGTTCGGCGAGCGGGTCTTGCAGGCGGCGGGCGATGGAGACGGCGCCGCGCAGCGAGACGTCAAGGTCGGGAAATTCTTTGGCGGCGAGTTCGGAGGCGGAGTAGATGGACGCGCCCGCCTCGCTGACGACGATTTTGTGCAGTCCTGCTTCCGGCAGCGCCCGGATGAGTTCGCCCGCGAGTTTGTCGGTTTCGCGGCTGGCGGTGCCGTTGCCGATGGCGATGAGTTTGACGCCGTGCTGTTTGATGAGGCGGGCGAGGGTAGCGAGCGCGTTGTTTTCTTGGTGCAGGTAAACGATGGCGGTGTCGAGCAGTTTGCCGGTGTCGTCAACAATGGCGCTTTTGATGCCGTTGCGGTAGCCGGGGTCAAGCCCCAAGGTGGTGAGGCGGCCTGCGGGCGCGGCAAGCAGCAGGTCTTTGAGGTTGTGCGCGAAGACGGTGATGGCGTCGCTGTCGGCGGCTTCTTTGAGGCGGTTGAGCGCGTCCAGCTCCAGCGAGAGGTAGATTTTGGCGCGCCAGGCGAGGCGAACAGTGTCGCGCAGCCATTTGTGTTCGCCGATGTGGTAGTGCGCGGCGATGGTTTGTTCGTAGGCGCTGGCTTCGGTGGCGGGTGTTTCGTCCGGCTGGTATTTGAGCGCGAGTTGCAGCACGCCTTCGTTGCGCCCGCGCAGTACGGCGAGCGCGCGATGGCTGGGCATGGCGCGGATGGCTTCGCGGTGGTCGAAATAGTCCCGGAATTTTTCGCCTTCGGCTTCTTTGCCTTCGATGACTTGCGCGTGCAACTCGCCTTCCGCCCACAGTTTTTCGCGCAGCGCGCCGATGAGGGCGGCGTTTTCGGCGAATTGTTCCATCAGGATGGCGCGCGCGCCGTCCAGCGCCGCTTTGGCATCGGCGATGTTTTCGTTGAGGTACGGCGCGGCGGCGGTGTCCACGTCTTGCGGCTGTTCGGTCAGCAGCAAGTCGGCGAGCGGTTGCAGGCCGTGTTCGCGGGCGATTTGTGCTTTAGTGCGGCGCTTGGGTTTGTAGGGCAGGTATAAGTCTTCTAACGCGGTTTTGTTGTCGGCGGCGTCGATGGCGGCGCGCAGTTCGTCGGTGAGTTTGCCTTGTTCTGCGATGCTGTTCAGCACGGTTTCTTTGCGCGCTTCCAGTTCGCGCAGGTATTGCAAGCGCTCGGCGAGGGTGCGCAGTTGGCTGTCGTCCAGCCCGCCGGTCGCTTCTTTGCGGTAACGGGCGATGAAGGGGACGGTCGCGCCGTCGTCCAGGAGGTCAATGGCAGCGGTGATTTGCGCGGCGGTGGCGGCGAGTTCGGCGGCGAGGAGGGCGGTGATGTTCATCGGTATTCCTGGTTATGGTGAAAGGGGCGGATTATAGCGGCTGTTTATACGGGGAAGGTTTATGTAAACGGAGGCTTTTCGGTTATGGTGTTGCGTCGCCTGACCGGGCACCCTAACTTTGCGCGCTCGAATCGCACATTTTGACTTGTACCACCGGAGACTCTATGCCACACCATTCCGCACTCTTGCTCATCGACATCCAGCAAGGCTTTCAGGGCGCCGCCTGGTGGGGTAGCACGCGCAACAATCCGCAGGCGGAAGCCGTCTGCGCCCGCCTGCTGCAACACTGGCGTGCGTGCGGTTTGCTCGTCATTCACGTCCGCCACGCTTCGCTAAACCCGCAATCGCCGCTGCATCCCGCCGCGCCTGGCTTTGCCTTCGTGACAGATGTCGCCCCGCTGCCGGGCGAGGTCATCATCACCAAACACGTCAACAGCGCCTTCATCGGCACCGACCTGCAAGCGCGGCTCGATGCGGCGGGCGTGCGCAATCTCGTCATCGCCGGTATCAGCACCGACCATTGTGTCTCCACCACCACTCGCATGGCCGCCAACCTCGGCTACGCAGTGCGCCTTGTCAGCGACGGCTGCGCCACCTTCGCCCGCACCGGTTACGACGGCGCTTCCTTTGATGCTGACATCATCCACCGCACCGCACTAGCCAGTCTGCACGGTGAATTTGCCGAAGTGCTGGAAAGCGCGGCGCTGTTGGCAGAAGGTTGAACCGGCACGGTTTTTGGTATCGTAGCGCGTGAAATGAGTGGGGATTCCGCTATATAATCCGCAGAAAATTCACGTCAAACCACACTATGCGCCGCCAAATCCACATTATCCTGTTCGCTCTCGCCACCGTCGCCCGCGCCGCCCCGCTTTTTACCGACGACATCTCCGACCAAAATGACGGCTGGATTAACCGCGAAACCCGCGCTGCCACCGCCCTGACCCTGACCCGCGAGCCTGAAGGCGGCGACACCATTGCGACCATTGCAGCAGGCGAGGCACTCGGCATCCTGCTTGCGGACAAGAATGGCCATCTTCTCGGCAAAACGCCGTTTGGCATCACCGGCTGGGTACAGGCGCGGGCAGGTGAGGGACGCAGCGAAACCTTCCCCGCCCTTGAACAGCTGCACGATGACCGCCTCAATCTTGACATTTATTACCATCCTGAACTCGGCAAGGCGCTCAACAACCATTACTACTACGACGAAGCCGAGCCGGATACCCCCTCCCCCGGCCTGCCGCCTGACCCGCGAAAGGATGACCCCGCCCCGGTTTACGAAATCTTCGACCGCCTGCTGGAAACTGCCTTCACCCCCGGCGGGACGCGCTATTTCATCGACTGCACCGTCAGTCTGAACGACCAGCATTACTGCCTCTTTCTTCCCGTAAACGAAGGCAAAATCCGCCGTCTCGGCGCCGCCGGCCTGCTGGGTCAAACCTTCTATTTTCCCGGTAACGGCTACGCCTATAGCGATGTTGATGACAGCCGCAGCCGCTACTACCGCGCCCGACAAAAATGGATACTGCGCGACGGCGCGATGCAAGAAATTGAACAGCCGTATCACTACCTCGGGCTCACCAGTCACTATCGCGGCATCCTTGCCCCTGACGGCACACATGATCAAAAAACTCCGTTGCGTCTCACCGACCGTATTGACGGCAACAAGACCGTCGCCAAAATCGCACCTGGTGAAAAAATCACCCTGCAACTCGCCGCCCCGCACCAGAATTGCTCCCAAAACGCGCGCATTGACGACGGCAATGCCTGCGCCGATCTTTGGCTGCTCATCGAAAACGCCGTCGGCAAAACCGGTTGGACAAAAATCAACTACAGCGAAAAAACCCCCGACCTCGAAGGACTACACGGATTCGCCAGATAGTTTCAGCCAAAGCGCGGGCACGCGATGTTGGTGCCATCGGTGCGCTTGCCGCCATCATTCACAAATTTCCCATCCAATTATCCGAAATTTGGGAGAATGATGTTCTTGCAATGAAAACTCTTCGCAAGAGGCGTAAAATGCGGGACACGCAACCTACGGTGTTTGCTATCTTTTTATAAAAAATTTACAATAATTCCAGCTTCAAAAGGCGGGCGCCAGCATGGCGACATTGCCGCTACAACCGTTTCTTTTTCAATCTGATCAGGAGTTAATATGCTGACAAAAACTGAAAACCGTCCTGCTGCATGGGCGAACTTCATCTCTGGTGACTGGGAAAACGGCGTCAACGTCCGTGACTTCATCCAGAAGAACTACACCCCGTATGAAGGCGACGGCAGCTTCCTTGCTCCCGCTACCCCCGCTACTACCAAACTGTGGGACAGCGTGATGGAAGGCGTCAAGGAAGAAAACCGCACCAAAGCCCCGCTGAAAATCGACGCCGACATTGTCTCCGGCATCAATAGCCACGCCCCGGGCTACATCGACAAAGACCTCGAAGTCATCGTCGGCCTGCAAACCGATGAACCGCTGAAACGCGCCATCATGCCCTACGGCGGTATCAAGATGGTCATGGATTCCTGCCGCATCTACGAAACCCCGCTGAACGAGCAGGTCGCCAAAGCCTTCACCGAATACCGCAAAACCCACAACCAGGGCGTATTTGACGTTTACACCCCGGACATCCGCCGCTGCCGCAAATCCGGCGTGCTGACCGGTCTGCCGGATGCCTATGGCCGTGGTCGCATCATCGGTGACTACCGCCGCGTCGCCCTCTACGGTATTGACTACCTGATGGCCGACAAAGTCCGCCAGTTCAACGAACTGCAAGCTGACCTCGAAGCCGGCAAAGACCTCGAAGCCACCATCCGCCTGCGCGAAGAAATCAGCGAACAGCACCGTGCCCTCGGCCAAATGAAAGAAATGGCCGCCCGCTACGGCTACGACATCTCCGGCCCGGCTACCAACGCCCATGAAGCCGTACAGTGGACTTACTTCGGCTACCTTGCCGCCGTCAAATCACAAAACGGTGCCGCGATGAGCTTTGGCCGCGTTTCCACCTTCCTCGACATCTACATCGAACGCGACCTGAAAAACGGCGTCATCACCGAAAGCCAAGCGCAAGAAATGATTGACCACCTCGTCATGAAACTGCGCATGGTCCGCTTCCTCCGTACCCCGGAATACGACCAACTCTTCTCCGGCGACCCGATTTGGGCAACCGAATCCATCGGTGGCATGGGTCTGGACGGCAGAACGCTCGTTACCAAAAACAGCTTCCGCTTCCTCCACACCCTGTACAACATGGGACCGTCCCCGGAACCGAACATGACCATCCTCTGGTCAGAACAACTGCCGGTCGGCTTCAAACACTTCTGCGCCAAGGTCTCCATTGACACCTCATCCGTGCAGTACGAAAACGACGACCTGATGCGCCCGGACTTCAACAGCGACGACTACGCCATCGCCTGCTGTGTCAGCCCGATGGTGGTCGGCAAACAAATGCAGTTCTTCGGTGCCCGCGCCAACCTCGCCAAAACCCTGTTGTACGCAATCAACGGCGGTGTTGATGAAAAATCCAAAGACCAGGTCGGCCCGAAACAAGAACCGCTGAAAGACGAAGTGCTTGACTATGACGTTGTCATCAAACGTATGGACAGCTTCATGGATTGGCTCGCTACCCAATACGTAACTGCATTGAACTGCATCCACTATATGCACGACAAATACAGCTACGAAGCCGCCCTGATGGCACTGCATGACCGCGACGTTTACCGCACCATGGCTTGCGGTATCGCCGGACTCTCCGTTGCCGCCGACTCGCTCTCTGCCATCAAATACGCCAAAGTCCGTCCGGTGCGTGACGAAAACGGCATCGCCGTGGACTTTGAAATCGAAGGCGAATACCCGCAATTCGGTAACAACGACGAACGTGTTGACAGCATCGCCTGCGATCTGGTTGAACGCTTCATGAAAAAAGTCGCCAGCCACAAAATGTACCGTGGAGCTACCCCGACCCAGTCCGTACTCACCATCACTTCCAACGTGGTTTACGGCAAAAAAACCGGTAACACCCCGGATGGTCGCCGCGCTGGTGCGCCGTTCGGACCGGGCGCCAACCCGATGCACGGTCGTGACGTCAATGGTGCGGTCGCTTCCCTGACCTCCGTCGCCAAACTGCCGTTTGCCTACGCGAAAGATGGTATCTCCTACACCTTCTCCATCATTCCGGGTGCGCTCGGCAAAGACGACCAAAGCCGTCAAGCCAACCTCGCCGGCCTGATGGACGGATACTTCCACCACGACAGCGAATTTGAAGGCGGACAACACCTCAACGTTAACGTCCTCAACCGTGAAATGCTGATCGAAGCCATGAACGACCCGGAACTGTATCCGCAGCTCACCATCCGCGTCTCCGGCTATGCGGTGCGCTTCAACTCGCTCACCAAAGAGCAACAAATGGACGTCATCACCCGTACCTTCACCCAAACCATGTAAGCGGCACGCTCGCTTGCAAACCACAAAAAGTGCCGGGCAACCGGCACTTTTTTCGCATCCCAATCCAGTAAAATTGCGCCCAACCACCCACACGGAACACCCCATGCGCTACGGCATCATTCACTCCATCGAAACCTGCGGCACCGTTGATGGTCCGGGGCTGCGCTTTGTCGTCTTCACCCAGGGCTGCCTGATGCGCTGCCTCTACTGCCACAACCGCGACACCTGGGACATGGAAACCGACAAATCGCGCAAAATCACCGTCGATGAACTGATGCAGCAAGTCATCCAGTACCGCTTCTACCTCAAGGCGACCGGCGGCGGCGTCACCGCAAGCGGCGGCGAATCACTACTCCAGCCCGAATTCATCCGCGACTGGTTCGTCGCCTGCAAAGCCTACGGCATCCACACCTGCCTCGATACCAACGGCTACGCCCGCCATTACGACAAGACCCTCGAAGAACTGCTTGATCACACCGACCTCGTCATGCTCGACCTCAAACAGCTCGACAACGAAATCCACAAAAAACTCGTCGGCGTGCCAAACAACCGCACCCTGATGTTCGCCGAACACCTGCAAAAACGGAACCAGCTTACCCGCATCCGCTACGTCATCGTCCCCGGCTACAGCGATGACGACCACTCCGCCCACCTCCTCGGCCAGTACATCGCGCCGATGGACAACATCGAAAAAGTCGAACTGCTGCCGTACCACGAACTGGGCGCGCACAAATGGGCGCTGTGCGGCGACACCTACAAACTCGAAGGCGTGCATCCGCCGCCGAAAGAAACCGTCGAACACATCGCCGACATCATTAAAAGCTACGGCAAAGAAGTCATGCACTGAAACGCGCAAGGAGCGCTGCCCCATGAAAAACCCCGCCATCCTCACCCTCATCGCTCTCGCGCTTACCGCCTGCCAGACCTTCAACCTCGACTTTCTCAAACCCCAAAGCGATGAACCCGTTGAAGAACACATCCCGGACGACCCGCAACACGCGCAGCTTTACCAGCAAATGAAAGCCAACCGCGCGCGGATGAAAAGCGAGAACCCGCAGAGCAAGATCTCACACAAAACCATCATCAGCGAACTCGTTCCCGGCGAACAGGCGGACGTGGAAATCGAGCTGGATGCGGGCATACCCTACGTTCTTTTTGCCAACTGCGCCGACACCTGCCGCGATCTTGACCTCGCCCTCACCCGCAGCGATAACCTGCAACAAACGCTGACCGCCGACACCAGCGGCGACACCCCCGCCCCCGTGCTGCGCTACACTCCCGACCGCAGCGGCAAATACCGCGCCAGCATCATCATGGCATCCTGCCGCGCCGCCAGTTGTGCCTACAGCCTGCAAATTTTTGAAAGCCCGCAAGGCGTCCCGCAACATTAGAATTCCTTCCAAACCATAACTTGCACGACAACCCGACAAAATCTCAAACCTGCCGGGCTGTTGTCTGCTGCCCCACCCTAACCCTCCCCCACAGGGGAGGGGACTCATTGGCTGCAAAAATAGCAATAGTTTCATGACTATCCATAGCGATACGGCAGCAGTTATTTGAATCTACCGCAGAACAGCTCCCTCCCCCGTGGGGGAGGGCTGGGGTGGGGGCAGGGATACAAATTCCAAAAAACGTATGCCTTTGCCTGGTTTGGAAAGAGGTCTATTAAACCGGCAGCATGGCACGGTGAAGGACGGACATGAAAAAGCCCCGCTTGTGGTACAGGCGGGGCTGATTTTTGCGCGCGCTTTTATGGGGTAATCGCGCTGCGACTGCCCTGGAAGACGGCGACGCCGTCGTTGTCTGCGTCCTGTATTCTGCCGGAGATTTCTGCGGCACCGGGCCCCCATAAACGGGCGTTATAGCGCATGGCGCCGCCAGTATTACCGGTTGCAGTGCCGTTTAGTTCCGCGACGACAAAATCGTCGCTGTTATCTAGAGTGAGTCGTGCCGGCCGCAGGGTGATGTCGCCGTAGCGGCCCAGCCCCGCGATTTTGCCCTGTCCTTCTTTTTTGCCGAAATCGACTTGATAGGCGAGTGTGCCTTTGGCATCGTTGTTGAAGGCAACGCCGTTGTAGGTCGCCCTGCCGCTATTGGGCATTTCGCCAATCAGCGGCTCTACGCCGTAGGCCAGGCGCAGGGAGAGACCTTTATCTGTTTTCTGGATGTAGGCGCCGCTATAGAATCCGTTGTAGCTGCGGATTTGGGCGGTGTCACGAATGCCGGAGCCGTCAGTAAAGACGCTTTGTCCGGTCGCGTCATACCATCCCTGCGGCAGGTTGCGGATGTTTACTTTCAGTTCGTTGTTGGTGAGGGAGATGAGTTTTTGGCCATCAACGAGGGTATCGACGGACATATCACCACGGAAGGGGATGGTCTTGTTTTTGACTTCATCGAAGCGTTTTTGGTAGAGGGCGGCGTTTGGGGTGTTGGTGTCGGGCGGCGTTTGCGGTTTGGGATCGGCGGTATTGTCGCCATCACCACCACCGCCTCCACAGGCACAGAGCAGGGTAGTTGTACTCAAGGTGAGTTAAGGTTTTGGATTTTCATGGTTATCTCCGTTTAAGTGTAAATCCCGCCTTGTGGCGGACGAGGGGGATTAAAGCTCGCTTTCGTTTTGGCGGCGCAGGTAAGCGGTTTCGCTCGGCAAGGTGATTTCGATGCGAAGGCCGGGCTTGTTGTCGTGCAGTTGCAGGCTGCCATTGTGCAGCGCAACGATGGCGCTCACCAGCGAGAGGCCGAGGCCGTTGCCGGGGGTGCTGCGCGCGCTGTCCAGCCGCACAAAGCGTTTCAAGACTTCGTCGCGTTTGTCCGGCGGGATGCCGTGCCCGTTGTCGCCGACGCTGACGTGGATGTTTTCGCCACGTTGCACGGCGGTCAGGGTGATGTGACCGCCGCTGGGGGTGTATTTGACGGCGTTGTCCAGCAGGTTGGTGATGCCCTGGGCGATGAGCTGGCGGTTGCCCATGATGTCCAGGCCGCGCTCGATGTGTGCTTCAAAGGTGTGTTCGCCTTCTTCGGTCATGACGTCGTAGAGTTCGGCCAGGTCGTCGCAGATGGCGCTCAGGCTTTCGTGTTTAAAGTCGTCCTTGGCGCGGCTTTCGACCTGGGCGATGTTTAAGAGCGCGTTGAAGGTTTTGAGCAGGTTTTCGGCGTCTTCGACGGAGTCGGCGATGACTTCGCGCAACTCGCCGACGCTGCTGTTGCGGTCGAGCAGCGCCACTTCCATGCGGTTGCGCATCCGGTTGAGCGGGCTGCGCAGGTCGTGCGCGATGTTGTTGGTGACTTGTCGCTGGCTGGTGATGAGCGCTTCGATGCGGTCGAGCATATGGTTGAGGTCGCCCGCGAGCTGGCTCATTTCGTCGGCGTCGGTGGCGCGGGTGAGGATGCGTTCGGAGAAGTCGCCATCGACGATGCGTCGCGCGGTGCGGCTGATGCGCGAGATGCTGTGGATGATGATGTAGCCGATGAGGAAGCTGCCGATGAAGGAGGCAATAAGGAGGAGGCCGGTGACGTAGATGCTGTTGTTGAGCATCCGCTTCAGCATTTTGCGCTCGTTGCTGGTGTCGTAGGCGGTGATGAGGGTGTAGCGGTTGTCGGCGGTGTTGACGATGACGACGCGCATGACGAGGTTGATGCGCAGGTCGCCGTCGGTGGGGTTGCCGGGGTTGAGGCGGCAGAGGTCGGCAACGCTGCTGTCCAATATGATGAGGTCGGCGGCGCTGCTGTCAAATGCGGCGGGATCGTTGTTGCGGCGGCTGGTAAAGGGCAGGCCGTTGCTGCCGCTGCCTTGCGGCTGTGGTTTGGCGGTGACGCAGAAGGTGATGTTGGGGTCGCCGGGGACGCGCTCGATGATGCCGAGTACCGGGGTGTAGAGGCCGATGCTGGTGCGCTCTTCAAAGCGGCGGCGCAGGCTGGTGGTTTCGGCGAGCAGGCGCGAGTCGATTTGTTCGCGGATTTCTTTTTCGGCGCTGCGGTAGAGGGTGTACATCGAGATGCCGGTGACAAAGCTCGATGCGAGGGTGAAGAGCAGGGAAAATTTGAAGGCGGTAGTTTTTACCGCCTTCCCCCAGTCGCGCAGCCGCTTAGTTATAGCCGTTTGGGTCATAGAGGCTATATCCTGCGCCGCGTTCGGTGTGAATCAAGGGTGGGTCGAAGTCTTTGTCGATTTTGCTGCGCAGACGCGAGATGTGGACGTCAATGACGTTGGTCTGCGGGTCAAAGTGGTATTCCCACACTTTTTCGAGGAGCATGGTGCGGGTGACGACTTGGCCTGCGTTGCTCATCAGGTATTCGAGCAGGCGAAATTCGCGCGGTTGCAGGTTGATTTTTTTGCCGCTGCGCGTGACTTTGCGTTTCAGGCGATCCAGTTGCAGGTCGGCGACTTCGAGCATCATTTGGTCCTGGATTTCGCCACCGCGACGGCGGGTCAGCGCCTGCACGCGCGCGAGCAGTTCGGAGAAGGCGTAGGGTTTGACGAGGTAATCGTCGCCGCCCGCCGCCAGTCCTTCGACGCGGTCATCCACTTCGCCGAGGGCGGAGAGGATGAGTACCGGGGTGCTCATGCCGTCCTTGCGCAGTTTTTCGATGACGGAGAGTCCGTCCAGTTCGGGCAGCATCCGGTCCACGATAAGGATGTCGTACTGGCCGCTTTGCGCCATTGACAAGCCTTCGGTACCGGTGTGCGCGGCATCGACGACATAGCCGCTTTCACTCAGACCCTTGGTAATGTAGGCTGCGACGTCTTTGTCGTCTTCGATGATCAGAACGTGCATGAAGTTCTCCTAAGTTTTCTTTAATCGCCTGTTTCGGGCAATGTAAGGTGGATTTAGCCAGAATATGCGCCCTATCTTAAAGCAATCAGAGGTATTCATGAATAAAACATTGGTTATATTGACTCTCGCACTCGCCGCCCCTTTGAGCCTTGCCGACCCCGCACCGGACTTCACCGCGCTCGTTTCCAAAACCAAAGACGCCGTGGTGAGCATTGAAGTGGAAAGCCGCGTCAATACCCCTTCCACCATTAACGGCATCCCGCCGGAAATCTTTGAAGACTTCTTCGGCATTCCCGATCCCTTTGGCGGACGCCAATTCGCCGAGCCGCAAAACGAACAGCGCATCCTCCAAGGACAAGGTTCCGGCTTCATCATCGACAGCGACGGCTATATCCTCACCAACGCCCACGTCGTTGAAGGCGCGGAAAAAGTGCGCGTCCAGCTCAACAACAACAAGGAATACAACGCCGACGTCATCGGCCTCGATAAACGCACCGACGTCGCCCTCGTCAAAATCCAGGGCGACCACCTCCCGGTCGCCAAAATCGGCGATTCCGACCAGGTACAAGTCGGCGACTGGGTACTCGCCATCGGCTCGCCCTTCGGCTTCTCCCACACCGCGACGCAGGGCATCGTCAGCGCGGTGGCGCGCAACCTGCCCAGCGGCGACTACGTTCCCTTCATCCAGACCGACGCCGCCATCAACCCCGGCAACTCCGGCGGGCCGCTGTTTAACAGCAAGGGCGAAGTCATCGCCATCAACTCACAAATCTACAGCCGCAGCGGCGCCTTTAACGGGCTGGCCTTCTCTATCCCGATCAACATGGCGAAAAACATCGCCGACCAGTTAAAAGACAAAGGCGAAGTCGTGCGCGGCTGGCTCGGCGTGCGCCTGCAAGGCCTGGACCAAAACCTGGCCGAATCCTTCGGCATGGAAAAACCGCAAGGCGCGCTGGTTGCCCAGGTTGAAGAAAACTCGCCCGCCGCCAAGGCCGGAATCGAGAGCGGCGACGTCATCCTCCAGTACAACGGCAAGGCAGTGAACAAAACCGCCGACCTGCCCGCGCTGGTCGCCAGCACGCCGATTGGCGACAAAATTGAAATCAAACTGCTGCGCGACGGCAAAGAACAAACCGTCACCGCCGAAATCGGCAACCTCAACGACGGTAGCGACAACGGCGGCTCCGCCAAAGCCACCGCCGCCGCCCGTGGCTTGAGCCTCAGTGCGCTCGATGACGACGACCGCGAAGAGCTCGGCTTCCGTGGCAAAGGCGTACGCATCAGCGGCGTCAAGGCGGGTTCGGCGGCAGAACGCTCCGGCCTGCGGCAAAACGACATCATCATCGGCGTCGGCGGCAAGCGCGTCGAAGACGTCAAAACCGCGCGCCGCCTGCTGGAAAAAGCCAACAGCAAACGCCCCGTGCCGCTGCTCATCTACCGCAACGGACAGAACCTTTACCTGGCGTTGCAGCCGTAAGAATATGCCTGTGTAGGGAACTGAAAACCGGGAAAACAGCGAATATGCCCCCTCTCCCTGTGGGACTGGGACAGATCGTGCAGCGGCAAGCATTGCTTGCGAAGCAAGAGTAGAGGGTAGGGTGAAAACAGTAAAACTATTGAAAAACAGTAGTTTCATGTCGTGAGCTATATCGCTCAGCCCCTCCCCGACCCTCCCCCGCTGCGGGCGCTGCGCGCCCTGCAGGGGAGGGGGATATTCGGCGTAGCCATTCAAATTTGTGTGGATAACCGGGATTTTGAACAGGCTCTAAAGCGTTCGCCGCGCACCGTTCATCGCCTCCCCCTCTCCCCCGGTGTACCGGGGGTAGGGCGGGAGGCCATTTTTTTACCGGTATAGCCGTCCACCGAAAGCCTCATACGGTGTTGCGCCGCTTCGCCGTACAACCGCGTACTGTCTTCAGCGGCGCGCCTTGTCTGAAACTTTCGGTGAACGGCTATACACCGCCATCAGATCGTGGGCGAAGGGCGTCCACAGCACGTGTTTCAGGCCGCCGTCCCTGAGGCGGGCGTTGCTCCAGCTGTTGCAGGTGTTGAACAGGCTGTAGCTGCCGTGCGCTTCGTAGAAGGCGTCGTGGTCACCGTAACCGCGCCCGGCGAGGACGAGGGCACGACCGTCATCGCCCGTGCGCAGGCTGGCGCGGATACCGGCAACGAGCGCGCGGTATTCGTCACGGCTGACGGCGATGGCGATGCTGTTGGCGGTCGCACGCAGCGGCGGCAGGTAAGTGGCGTGAATGATGGTGGCGCCGCGACCGCTGATGGCATTGACGGCGGTTGCGAGTTTCAGGTCGCGCCATTGTGGCGTTTCGAGATAGAAGGCGCGGTCGCCCCAGCCGAAGGCGACGTAGGCGGGGGTAAAGGTCAGGGCGCGCGCGTCGTCGGGGCTGATGACCGTGCTCCAGTCGAAGGTGTCATTGGCCAGCGGCAGGGCGAGGTCGGTGTGGACGCCGTTGTCGAGCAGGTAAATGGTGATGTCGCGGACGCCGTCGTGCCGTGCGGGGGCGTACACGATATGGCCGCAAATCAGCGCGGCGGCGAGCCAGACGAGCGGCAGGGCGAGGAGGGCGGCGAGGATTTTGCCGCAAAGGCGGAGCATGGCAGTTTCCGGTTTATTTACGCAGCAGGGCGGGCAGGAGTTGCGAGATTTTGAGCATATCGCTGATAAAGACGGCTTCCAGGATCAGCAGTAACAGCGGCAGGAAATAAGGCAGCAGACTTTGCAGCACCAGGCGGATGTGCCGGTACAGCCGAACCAGCCCGGTGATGGGGTAGTCCCGCTTCATCTCCAGGGTGGCAGCGAGGTAGTCGATGCGTTTGTGGTTTTCGGTATCGGCAAGGAGGCGGGAATATTCTTTGTGCAGGCGGGCCAGTATCGCCTCGTGGTCGCCGTCCTGTTGGCGTGGGCTGTCAAGTTCGCGGTTCAGCGCTTTCAGGTGGTCGGCGCACTGGCCGAGCTTGTCTGCCCGCGCCTCGTATTGGGCGGTGCCGATGACCACGGAATAGACGAGCACGGCCACGGCGAGAAAGGTGGACATCATGTTGAGTACGGTGGGCGGGAAGGCCAGCTCAACATTGGTGTTTTGCATCAGCGGGATGAAAATCAGGCCGAGCGAGAGCAGGGTGGTACTGAAAAAGGCAAACCTGCCCTGGCGACGCAGGCGTTCGGCAGCATTGAAACGGCATTTGGCGGTGACGCGCACGCTGAGCTGGAATTTGTAAAAAGCATCGCGCGGCGGGCGTTCCAGCTCTTCGCGGGAAAGCAGCCAGTTCAGGATGTTGTGGCAGCGCATCGGTGTATTCCTCTAGATATGAAAAGTCCCTGCAGGGCAGGGGCTTTTCAGGTTCTCAGACTTTTGGGATGTGTGGGCGGGATTATTGCCGCTTCGCGCCAAAGGCGGCATCGACATTTTTCTTGGAATCGACAAAGCGTCCCACGACCTCTTCGGCGTTTTCGCCAGCGAATTTGCCGGTGATGCCCCAGGGCTGGTTGTAGATGGTGCGGAAAGTCGCCTCGTGGTCTTTGGCGTTGTAATTGATGCGGGCGGAGGCGCTACCCTGATAGCTCGGGCTCGCCAGGCTGACGTCCAGCCGCTTGCGGCCGAAATCCACATCCGCGCGCGCCGTACCCTGTTCAACCCGCTCCATCACGCCCTTGTCGTTGAGGAAACCGACGACGCTGTCGCCCAGATAAGTCGCCTGGCCGGTCGTCGGCATTTTGGTGACGGCCTCGCCGCGCCAGAAGTTGGTGTAGCCGGTGTCGGTGCTGAGCAGACCGAATTGCGAGTGCTTGTAGCTGCTGTCGCTTATCTGGAAGGTCTTGTAGGAGAGATAGGCCTGTTTGGTCACGCCGCCCTTGCCGTCCAGCGAGCCGTAAACGAGCAGGCCGTTCTGGCGGGTGCTGGCGTAGAAATTGGGCAGGCGCAGTTTGATGGTGCCGTCGTCCTTGTCGGTCACTGCGGTGGTGATGCCATCGGCGGTCGGCGTGTTGCGGGTCATGAAGGGGGCGGTCAGCTGGTCGTAGTAGTGCTGGCTGTGGACACCGGTGATTTGCGCGACGCGACGCGGCACGCCGTAGCTGCTGCTGGGGGTGTCGGCCGCGGGCGGCGGGGTGTTGCCCGGTTTCAGGGCGTCCGGGGTCGGGTCTGCCGGGGGCGCGTTCGGATCATAAACGCCGCCGCAGGCGGTGAGCAACGCGGTGGTTAGCAGGGAAATGAGGGTTTGGCTTTTCATGTTTCGTTCCTTGAGCTTGATGGAAATGGAATGAGATAGCGGGTGGCACTCACGCCACCCGCCTAGTTTACCCGGTTTGGCTTTTATGGGCATTCGGTAATTTTTGCCCGCCGCCCGCTTCAGGCGTTTTTAATCCATTCCTCAAGCTGGCGGATGGCGCTGGCAATTGGTGCCTGCTCCGCCCAGGCGTGTTCCTCCGGCGCGTTGTCTGTGCCAAAGGCGGCATGGTCGGCGTTGTCGAGATAGAGCCCGGCGATGGCGGTGACGAGGTCGGCATCGGCGCGCTGTTGCAGCTCGCGCCAGTAGTCGAGCGCGCAGGTGAAGCTCAAGTTGTTTTGCGCGGTGTCGGCGGGGTAATCGTCGCCGAGGGCGCGGGCGACCTGGTCGAGCATATCCAGCTCGGCGCCGATGCGGCGGTCGTTCCAGTCGCGCTCCTGGATGATGCGGCGCAGGTTGCGGTAATGCGGTTGCTCAATGGTGAGTTCCTGCGCGATTTCTTCGTCTTTCATTTGCGCTTCCAGTGCAATGATGATTTTGCGCGCGAGGCGTTCGAGCGCCATGTCGCTGTGGTTTTGCATCTGCGCTTGCAGGCGGGCGAGGGTTTCCTGGTAGGTACTCATGACGGTTTCCTATTGTTTTTCGGCGCCGAAAACGGCGGTGTTTTCCGGGTAATTGCGGATGGCTTTGGCGGCGGGCAGACTGAACTGGCCGATGATGTGCTCGGCGCGGGGGCCGGCGACGGTCGCGTCGAGAATGCCACCGCTGTAGGCAACGGGATTTTCGTAACTGCGGTCGTTGTAGTGCAGGTTGCCGCTGATGTGATTGCCGGCGAGATTGGCGCTGATGTCCAGCGGCTGGCCGCTCACCGCGGACAGCCCGCTGACGCGGCCACCGACGGCCTTGTTGCCGAAATTGACATCGAGGGCGATGGCGCCGTCTTCGGCGTTGCGATAGATGACATTGCCTGCGTAGTGCGCGCTGCCGCTGGTCGGCACGGCGGCGTAGGGCGTCGGCTGGACGACGTGGAAATGGCGGTAGTGGTCGCCGGGGGCGTGATAGCTGCCGAAGCTGGCGTAGGAGAGGTTGCGGTAGAGGATTTGCCCGCCGCCGCGGGTGCTGTCACGGTGGATGCCGTTGCCGCCGTCGAGGTAGTAGGGATTGTTGCGGTCGGCGGCGGGAATGGCGGCGCAGTCGCGGCAGGCACTCCCGTCCGGGAAGTAGCGTTCGATACCGTCGCCGTCGGTGCGCGCGGTGGTCGCGGCCATGCCGTTCAGGCGGCGCCAGTTGGCGGCGGGCGGGGTGGTGCGGTTGTTCTGGTTGCTTTGGTTGGGGTTGAAGTAGCCGGGGCGGTTCGGGCTGTTGTTGCCGTAATGCTGCATATTGATGCCGATGCCGGGGCCGCTGATGGCGACGTTGTAGTCGTTGCCGCCGCAGGCGGTAAGCGCGAGGGCGGTCATGAGGGCAATGAGAAGGTTGTGCATGGGAGTGCTCCTGATGGGCGTGTGTGGCATTGTCGCACCGTCGGCGGCGCTTTTGTGTTTTTTGGCGAGCAGCGGCGGTGTCGCTTCACCTGAAACCATCATCGCCACAAAAAACCGCGCCGAAGCGCGGTTTTGCGGGTTTATCCAGCCGTTCAATCATCATCATCGTCATCGTCGTCATAATAGCCTTCGCCATGACCATGATTGCCGTAGTAGCCGTAATAACCATGCGGGTCGTAATTGCCGCCGCCGTTATAGTCAGGATAAATCTCGATGCGATCATCATCGCGGTCGCGCTCCACCCGATCCTGATCAATCAGCTCACCGGTTTTCGCATCCACATAGACTTCATACTTGCGGCCATCCTTGCGGATTTCCACTTCATAATAGCTGCGGCCATGTTTGCGGTGTTCGTAATCCACATCGACCACCCGCCCCTGAATCATCGAGTTGGCAATCATCGCCGCCTCTTCTTCGCTAATGGTGCGGCGGTGTTTCTTGGCGAGTGCCGCCGGGCTGGTCATTAACATCGCCGCAATCAGTACGGCAGCCAGCAAACCCTGTTTTTTCATCATCTTGCTCCGGTTATTGGGACGGGATTATTGTAGCGCCGGACAGATGAGCGAATGGCGACGGCAAAATGAAGGGTTGCTCATTTTGCCGCTGCCGTATTGTCGCTACATTACCGTCTTTTCCACAATCAGGAGCCGTCATGCCTCATAAAAATGTTCTTGTTGCCGCCCTGCTGCTCGCCTTCTGCCCGCTGGCTCAGGCGGAAAACGCGCCCGCTGCTCCGGCAGCGCAAGCCGCCGATGCCGCCCCGCAAGATAGCGAAGAAGCAATATCAACCTATTTCCGCCATCCCGATCCGGCGCGCGCCCTGAAGTTATTGCTGAATATGGCAGATAAACCGCTCTTTCAGAATAAAGCCAGCGCCAGATTCAATATGATGGCGTGGGGTGCGCAGGTTTTGCGTGATAATCCGCAGGAAACGATGAAATGGTGCGACGCGCTGCAAGCCAAAATAGATGCTACCGATTTGCTGATACTGTTTCGCTTTGCGGCAACGCCGGATAGCGAAAAATGTATCGAAAAAATCAATCCCCCGCAGGAATTGGTCAAGCAAACGGAAGGATTAAATCTGGAAGAATTTACCAGCCTGACCTTCCCGGATGCCGTCTCGCTCGATGTCTTGTGGGTCTCTTTTTATGCGACGGGCAAAGCGGAATATGTAAAGAAAATCGTGGATTTTGTCATTGCCAGCAAGGACAGCAAAGACCCTTTAACGACCGGTGCGGCCAAATGGTCGCTGGGCAGTAACATGAAGCAATATCCCGAAATAAAAACTATCGTGGAAGATTATCTGCAAACCCTGCCTGCCGAAAAACAAACGGTATTTACCCAACAAATGGCAGGCTTCCAAAAATAAACGCTTGCCGCATTGTCATCATCCCGCCACTTTGCAATCCGTAAAGTGGCGCCTTTTTCACACTCAGGAGCCATCATGCCCCGTAAAACCACTATTGCCGCCGCGCTTGCGCTGGTGGTCAGTCATGCCGCCTTTGCCGACATCACCGAGACCGTGAGCGAAGGCAAAGACCGCGAAGCCGTCGCCGTCACCATTTACAACGAAAACCTCGCGCTGGTGCGCGAAGCGCGCAAACTGCCGCTGAACGCGGGCGCGAACCGCATCGCCCTGCGCGACGTCTCCGCCCGCATCATGCCGGAAACGGCGAGCCTTGCCGCCCGCAGCGGCGCAGCGCTGCAACTGCTGGAGCAGAACTTCGATTACGACCTGTTGAGCGCGCAGTCGCTCTTGGGCAAATACGTCGGCAAGCGTGTCACCGTCATCCATACCAACCCGGCGAGCGGCGCGGAAACGCGCGAAGAAGCGACCGTACTCGCCAACAATGACGGTGTGGTGCTGCAATACGCCGACCGCATCGAAACCGGGCTGCCCGCCAACGCCCGCCTCGCCTACGGCGACGTCCCCGCCAACCTGCGCGATCACCCGACGCTCACCGTCGATTTGCAAAGCGGACAGGCGGGCGAGCAGACCGTCGATCTCGCCTACCTCAGCGGCGGCTTCTCGTGGCAGGCCGATTACGTCGCCAGCCTTGCCAACGACGAAAAAAGCCTCAACCTCGCCGGCTGGGTGACGCTGGACAACCAGAGCGGCACCACCTACGACAACGCCACCCTGCAACTGGTCGCGGGCGATGTCAGCCGGGTGCGCCCGGACTTTGACAGCATGGCGCTGCGCGCCGCCCCGGTCGCGGCGATGGAAGCCGCCGCGCCGATGGCGGAAGAATCGCTGTTTGAATACCACCTCTACACTTTGAACCGCCCGACCACGCTGAAAAACAACCAGAAAAAACAGGTGGCGCTGCTCTCCGCCGCCAATGTCCCGGTGCGCAAGGAATACCGCCTGCAGGGCGAAAATTACACCTATTACAACAGTCTGCGCGGCGAATCGCCGGAGCTGGGCGACAAGCGCAAAGTCGATGTCTTCGTCGAATTCAAAAACGAAGAAAAAGGCCAACTGGGCATCCCGCTGCCGAAAGGCATCGTCCGCGTTTACAAAAACGACAGCGACAACCGCGCGCAGTTCATTGGCGAAGACCGCATTGACCACACCGCCAAAAATGACACGGTGCGCCTCAAACTGGGCAGCGCCTTTGACGTGACCGGCGTGTGGAAAAGCGTGTCCGTGAAAAATCTGGACAGCGGCAAACTGGGCAAACTGATTGATGGCGAACAATTCGAGGCGACTTACAGCATCGAACTCAGCAATGCCAAAAAAGAAGACGTCACGGTGAAAGTGGTTGAGCCGTTGCCGGGCGACTGGAATATCACCGCAGAAACCTTCAAGCACGAAAAAGTCGGCGCGGATTTGGCGCAATGGCAAGTGCCTGTTCCGGCGGATGGCAAAGTGGAATTGAAATACACGGTGCGGATTAAATTCTGAATATCGCACCAACAAAAACCGCCGGAATGACCGGCGGTTTTTTTATGGACGGGTTATCTGCCCGAAAAAGGACTTTTGCGTTGCGGGCGGGGCGTTTTACGGGTGGGTGTTTCCGCAACGAAGTTGTCGCCATCAAAGCGGTAATGCTGCAATTCATTTTGCATTGCGCCGCCGGGATATTTTGCCGTGGTTTTGACGCGGGGGAAGGTGAGGGTCTTCTTTTCGTCGTCGTAAATGAAACGGGTGCGTGCCGGATATTTGCTCAGCGCGGGTTGGTCGAGCAGGCTGCGCATATCGTATTCGTATTGCAGGGTCGCGGTCAGCGTATTGTCGTGCGCTATCCACGCAGCGGGGACGAGATCATCGCCTGCGACGTGCAACAGCGTCAGTTTTTCCGCATGGTTTAGCATCGCATCCTTGTCGCTTTCGATGAGAAACCAGGCGGTGCCTTTCTTGCCCAAATGCGCGGTATCAATGGCAATGGTTTGTTCGTTTTGCGTGGCGGCAATGGCGGGCGCGTCGATAATGCGCGTTTGCCAATTGTGTGTGCGGTATTGCCAGACTTCGCGGTAATGGCGCTCAATACCGCCGGTCATGTCGTCCCAGCGCCAGGCGCGGAATTGTTTGTCGGCGGCGGTGGCGATGTGCAGTCCCGCCGCCTGCGCCTGCGGGTAATCGCAATCCCAGTTGGTATTGGCCTGCGCGGCAAGCAGGCGGTGTATTTCGCTATTGGCGCCGTCCCGCTCGCCGCGTTCGTAGGCGACGACGGATTGGGTGTTTTGTAATTGGCGCAATGGCGTGGCAAGTGCGGCATCCATTTCGGCGCAATTATGTGCGCTGGCAATGGCGGGATATAAAAAAAGTATGACGCGGATATTCATGGGGCGGAATTTTCTTTGAGCGGAATGAAATGTTCGATGAGGCGAATGATGAGGTCTTTTTGCGCGGGCGCGCTTTCGGCGACGAGTAATGTCAGTGCGACCAGGGTATTGTTGTTGATGAATTGTGCGACGGTTTTGTCGAGCAGGTGCTGGTTGAGGCGCAGATACCAGAGAAAGAGAAAGGCGCCGCTGCGTTTGTTGCCATCGGCGAGCGGGTGATTTTTGATGACGAAGTAGAGCAAATGAGCGGCGCGGCTGGCTATGTTCGGATAAAAGAGGTCGTCGCCAAAGCCCTGTTCGATGGTGGCAATGGCCGAGGCGAGGCCGTCGCCGCGCACCTGGGCAAAGAGTGCGGTCGCCTCGCCTTTGGCGACAAGCGCGGTTTTGAGGTCGGCCAGCGCGGCAAGCACGTCATCGAGGGCGAGCGCGCGCATTCCGGGCTGGCGGGCGCTGGTAGCGGCGAGGCTTTGCGCATCGTACCCTTGCAGCAGGCTCCAGCTGTTGGCGTAGTCCTGTATCACTTGCCGGTGAAGGTCTGTCGGGTTTGTATTTTCCATACGGGCTCCTGATGGTTCAGACGCTGCCGATGCGGTGCGTTTGCGGGTCGAGTTCGCGCTCGCGGTAGGCGGCGTAACGGCTGCGGGTGCTGCGCAGCACGTCTGGCTGCGGCGTCACGATTTCCAGCACACGGCTACAATCGCGCGGCAGGTCGGGCGTGGTTTCCAGGCTGAGATTGATGAGGACGTCGGCGCGGGCGATGCGCTCCGGCGGCACGGCGAGCAGTACCGCCGCCTCGCCGGCAAGCGGGTCGTCCGGGCGGCAGTGGGTGAGGAAGCTGTCGTCGGCGCGGTAGTGCCAGAGCGCGTGGTCGAGTTGCGCCGCCATCGCCTCGTCGGCGCAACAGATGAGGGTTTGCAGCCGCTCCTGTTGGGCTTTTTCGGCGAGTTTGCAGGCGAGCTCCAGGCGGTGTTCGAGGCCGCTGCCGTCGGGCAGAATGTAGAAGCGGACGGTGGGTTTTACGGGCATGGCGGCATCAGTTGTCGTCTTTGCCGAACAGGCGGGCGGCGAGCGCCAGTCCCTTTTCCTGCCCTTCCAGGGTGAGATGGGCGGATTTTTTGCGGCTGTGTGGTTGGGTGATGTAGCCCTTTTCGTAGAGGGTATTCATCAGGTCAAAGTCGTAGTTTTTCCAGAAATGGCCGGTTTCGCGGTTGCTGACTACGGTAATCAGCGCGAGCAGGGTGTCTTCGATTTTTTGGTCGTCGTATGGCATGGTTATGTCTCCTGGGTTAATCAGATGGCGCTTCGCCGTCGTCCAGCGCGGACAGCAGGTGCCAGCAGACGGCCGCGGCAATGAGGATGGCGGCAAGCACGACGGCGACGGGCGCGGCGTGGCGCAGTTGCCACAGTTGCCAGCACAGCGCGGCAAGCAGGGTGAGGTAGATGCAGCCGGTGGCGGCGGCGAGGAAGCGCAGGTCGTAGTCGCGGTAGCGGCGGGCGAGGTCGGCGCAGCAGGGCAGCAGCCAGTAGTACGCCAGCCACGGCGCGTTATCCACGCAGGCAAAGGCGATGCCGAGCAGGACGGCGCCGTAAAAATGGTCGCGCCGCGTGGGGTCGTCGGCGGGGATGCGGCTGAATCCGGCGAGTGCGGTCGCCACGCCGCAGGCGATGACATACGGCAGCCATTCCGGCGGGGCAAAGGTGGCGAGTACCGCGTAGCAGGCAATCATTCCGGCGTAGAGCGGCGCGGGCACGGCAGGCAGCGGCAGCTCACGCTGGATGGCGAGCACGCCCCGCCACCACAGTTCGCCCGCGAGGATGAGGGCGAGGCAGGCGGCGGTTTGCGGGAATCCCAGTCCGCAGGCGGCAGCGGCGAGGATGGCGCAGGCGAGGTGCGGCAGGCGCAGCCGCGCTTGCAGGCGGGCGACGGCGGGAAAGCGGGCGGTGATGGCGGCGTTGTCGAGGCGCAGCGCGGTTTGCAGGCGGGCGAGCTGGAGCTCTATCAGGCGTCCGGGGTCGGTGACGAAGGCATTGCCCAGGCCGTAGCGGCGCTGTTGCCAGCCGGAAAGCGCCAGCCATGCGCCCAGTTCGGGGGCGCGGCGGGCGATGACACGCAGCGCCTTGTCGTGCGCGCCGGTGTGTACGAGGGCGCGCAGGTAGTCGTCCCAAAGCGGGTCGTCGTCGGGCAGGCCGCGCAGCAAGTGGTATTTTTCAATCGCCCAGATGAGGCTTTGCGGGTAGCGCTGTGGCCGGTCGCGCCCCTCAATCCAGCTGGCGATGAGGTCGCGGAAGTCGAGCTGCTCGTCAATGGTCGGCAGCGCCGCGCTTTGTTCCTGCAACAGCGCGAGCAGCGCGTCGTCGCTTTTCGCCTGACGCCAACTGCGGCGCAGCGCGCGCGCGTCCAGCAGTTCCGGCGGCTCAACGGCGGTGTTGTCGGCAAAGGTGTTGTACTGTTCGCCGCCCGCGAGTGCGGTTTCGTAGGCTTCGCGCAAGCGGATGAAGCCGTCCGGGTCGCGGTCGGGGCGGTGTTTTTTCAGCAGTTGCGCGTAGGCGCGCTTGATGGCGGCTTCGTCGCGGGTCGGGGCGATGCCGAGGATGTGCCAGCAGTCCATGTTCGTTCCGGGTGGTAAAGGCCGCATTATAATGGCGTCATCTTTTCGTTATGGAGTTGCCCATGAATCCGCCCCTGAACATTACCGTGATTGATCACCCGCTGGTCGCGCACAAGGTGTCGCTGATGCGCGAGGCCGATTGCAGCACTTACCGCTTCCGCACGCTGACGCGCGAGCTGGCGCGGCTGATGGCGTATGAGGCGAGCCGCGAGCTGCCGAGCGAGCCGTACACGCTGCAATGCTGGAGCGGCGAGGTGGAAGGGCGGCGCATCGCGGGCAAGACGCTCACCGTGGTGCCGATTCTGCGCGCGGGCTTGGGAATGCTGGACGGCGTGCTGGATCTCATCCCGACGGCGAAAATCAGCGTGGTCGGCCTGCAACGCGATGAAGAAACGCTGCAACCGGTGTCCTATTTCGAGAAATTCACCAACAAGATGGACGAGCGCCCGGCGTGGATTATCGACCCGATGCTGGCGACCGGCGGCTCGCTTGCCGCCACCATCAGCCTGCTGAAAAGCAAGGGCTGCAAGGACATCAAGGCGCTGGTGCTGGTCGCCGCGCCCGAAGGCGTGCGCCTGGTGAACGAACAGCACCCCGACGTGCGCATTTACGCGGCGGCGCTAGACAGCCACCTCAACGAAAACGGCTACATCATCCCCGGCCTCGGCGACGCGGGCGACAAGATATTCGGCACGGTGGTTGCGTAAACGCGCCCCCTCCCTCGCAGGACGCATTAGCGTCCGCAGCGGGGGAGGGTCGGGGAGGGGGTAGCGATCTGGAATAATCACACTTCGGTTGGCGTAGCCCGTTGATTTACCCCCATCCCGGCCTTCCCCCGCTGCGGGCTTCGCCCTGCGGGGGAAGGAGAACAGCCCTGCGGGCTGCGTATGCCATTTACATACACCTTGAGCGCTACCCTGTATGCCGCCGATGCCCAATAGTCATAGCCGTAGGTCGGCCATTCATGGCCGACATGAAAAACTTGCTCCGCCAGAAAAAGCATAACGGTGGGTCAAGACCCACCCTACTACTCACACAAGGAACCCGATGCAACACCCCCTCGTCCTTCCCTGCGCCAAAGGCAGCGAACAAGTCCTGCTCGCCGAAGCTGAAGCCCTCGGCCTGCAAAACGCCCGCCTCGGCGTCGCCGTTGTCTCCGGCACGGGCGACCTCGAAACCGCCTACCGCCTCTGCCTCTGGTCGCGCGTCGCCAGCCGAGTCCTCTGGATCGTCGCCGAAGGCGAAGTCGCCAACCCCGACGACATCTACGCCCTCGCCCGCGCGGTGCCATGGGACGAACACTTAAGCGCCGACAGCACCTTTGCGGTGAATTTCAACGGCATCGGTCAGGGCATCCGCAACACCCAGTTCGGCGCGCTCAAAGTCAAGGACGCCATCGCCGACCACCTGCGCGACACCCTGCACCGCCGCCCCGACGTCGATGCAAAAAACCCCGACATCAGCATCGACGCCCATTTGCGCAAAGGCCGCCTCACCCTCGCCCTCGACCTCGCCGGCGGCAGCCTGCACCAGCGCGGCTACCGCCTCGCGCACGGCGCCGCGCCCATCAAAGAACACCTCGCCGCCACCCTGCTTTACCGCGCGGGCTGGCCGCAGCTCGCCGCCGACGGTTACAACCTCATCGACCCGCTCTGCGGCAGCGGCACCCTGCTGCTCGAAGCGCTGCTGATGGCGGCTGACATCGCCCCGGCGCTGATGCGGCAACATTTCGGCTTCAGCCATTGGCAAAGCCACAAACCGGCGGTATGGCGGCGCCTGCTCGAAGAAGCGCGCGAGCGGCGCGAAGCGGGACTTAGTCGCCTTGACCTGAAAATCTGGGGCTACGACCACGACGGCGCGACCCTTGCCAGCGCACGCGACAACGCCGCCCGCCTCGACCTCGGCCACTGCCTCCATCTGGAGCGGCGCGAGCTCGTCCGCTTCACCGCCCAACCCGGCTACGGCGCGCGCGGCCTCATCATCACCAACCCGCCCTACGGCGAACGCCTCGGCACCTTGAGCGAACTCGTCGGCACCTACGACGCGCTCGGCGCGGCGTTCAAAACCTTCCCCGCCAACTGGCAAATGGCGATTATCAGCAGCAACCCCGACCTGCTGAAACGCCTGCGCCTGCAACGCCACAAAACGTACCAAGCCTACAACGGCGGCATCGAAACCCAAATCGCGCTCTACCTGCGCAGCGAACAACACGAGGGCGAAGGCGAGACGCACGACCCCGGCGCGCCGGTGGACGAACAGGCGCGGATGCTCGCCAACCGCCTGCGTAAAAACCGCCGCGCCGCGCAAAAAGCGGCGGAAGCCGCCGAAACCAACGCCTACCGCGTGTACGACCAGGACATGCCCGAATACGCCGTCGCGGTGGACATCTACGGCGACCACGTGCACGTCCAAGAATACGCGCCGCCGAAAACCGTCGCCCCGGAAAAAGCGCGCAAACGCCTGCTGGACGCCTTGCACCTCATCCCGCAAATCCTCGAAATCCCCGCCGCCAACTTGGTGCTGAAAACGCGCGAACGCCAGCGCGGCAGCGCCCAATACCAAAAACAGGCGGCACGCGGCGAGTACCTCACCGTGCGCGAAGGCGCGGCAAAACTCTTGGTGAACCTGCACGACTACCTCGACACCGGCCTCTTTCTCGACCACCGCCCGCTGCGCCGCCGTATATATGAAGAAGCCCGTGGTCTGCGCTTCCTCAACCTCTTTTGCTACACCGCCAGCGCCAGCGTGCAGGCGGCATTGGGCGGCGCTGCGTACACCACCAGCGTCGATTTGTCGCAAACCTACCTCGACTGGGCGCACCGCAACTTCGACGCCAACGAACTGGACAGCCGTCACCGCCTCATCAAGGCAGACGTGATGGCGTGGCTGCAAGAAGGCGACAGTCAGTACGGCCTCATCCTCTGCGACCCGCCGACCTTCTCCAACACCAAAAAAGAACAGCGGGTGTTTGACGTACAACGCGACCACGTTGCGCTGATAGAGCGCTGCATGAAGCGCCTCGCCCCCGGCGGCACGCTCTATTTCTCCAACAACTACCGCGGCTTCAAACTCGACCCGGCGATAGCCGGGCGCTACCACTGCGAAGACATCAGCGCCGCCACTATCGGCTTTGACTTCGCCCGCCGCCCCAATATCCACAAGGCGTGGAAAATCACCGCGCGGGGATGATGCAGCCATGAAAAAAGCCGGATAGAAATCCGGCTTTTTGCTGGGTAATCGCAACGGGTCATCAGAACGAGCGGCTGAAGTCCAGATAGACTTTGCTGGTGTCGTAGCTGTAGAACTTGTTGTTGCTGTCGATTTTGCTGTAGGAGAAGACGAGGCGCGGGGTGATGCCGAGGAAGTGGATGTTGCGGTGCCACAGCGCGAGGTTGACGTTGTATTCGTTGTCGCGGCGCTTGATGTTGAAGAAGTCCTTGTCCTTGGCGAAGCGCTTGCCGTAGCTGCCCATCAGGCGGGTGGAGACGCCTTTGCCCCATTCTTGTCCCCAGCCGAGGCGGGTACCGAAGCGGTTGTAGGCGTCGCTGGCGCTGCGCGCGCTTTTGTGGCTCAGATCCAGCCCGGCGAACCAGTATTGTTTTTGACTCGGCGAGAACATGACGGTGTTGCCCATGCTGATGCGGTTGCCATCGAGGTAGTTGTACATATCGATGTGCTTGTCGTAGCTGTATTCGACGTTGTTCTGCCAGCGCCAGCGCGGGGTCATCCAGTAGGAGGTATCGACGCGCAGACCGGCGGATTTGGAGTAGTTGTGCAGGTTGCCGTCGCCGTTGCTGCCGCGTCCGTAGAAGCGGGTTTGTACGAACGGGGTCACTTCAACGTCAATGCGCGCGTTGCGGAAGCCGCCACCGGCGGCAACGCGGGCGGTGATGTCGTTGTAGTTTTTGTTGTTGTAGTAGTACACGCCGCTGAGGTCGCCGTGCAGCGAGCTGTAGAAGTTGTCGTTGATGGACCATTTTTTGTCGGCACCGACGCTGTAGCTGATGCCGTTGGCTTTTTCCTGGTCGCGGTTGGAGGTGAAGCTGCGGCCATTGCCGAGCTCAATGCGGGTGCCTTTGGGGGCGACGCCGTTGACGTTGTCGTCGCGCAGGTAGCTCAGGCTGCCGTTGAATGACCACTGGTCGCGGCGGTCAATGGCGGCGATGTAGTCGTCCAGCGCTTTGCGGTCGGCTTCGGAGACATCCGAGCTGCGCAGTTTTTGCAGTTGCTCTTTGGCGGCAATCATTTCGTTGTTGCGGTAGAGCGCAAGCGCGGTCTGGAAGCGCAGCATCCGGTTGTCCGGCAGGTTGGAGATGAGTTTGCGGTAGAGGCGGACGGCATCGCCGGTGCGGTTTTCGTTCATGGCGATGATGGCGTTGCCCCAGTCAATGAGCGAGTCGTCGCGGTTCGGCACTTCGGCGTAAATCGGCAGCAGCAGTTTGAGGCCGTCGGTTTCGTTGCGGCGGATGAGTTCAACCAGCAGTTTTTCCAGCTCTTCCGGGTGGGCTTTCAGGTATTCCGGGGTATAGACGATGTCTTTTTCCGGGCCGGCGGCGTCGCTCGGCAGGGTGTTGGCGGGGCGGACGGCGGGCAGTTTTGGCGCGTTTTCTACCGCTCTTTTGTCAATGTTGTCTTCGGAGAGGCGCTCGTTGCCGCGGTCAAGGGGAACGGCGGTGTTTTGTGCCGCCGCCGGAAGGGTGGCGAGCATCAGGGCGGACAGGGCGAGGGGGGTTATTCGGGTGATGTTCATGGGCTTCTCGTGTTGTTGTGAGGGGATAACGCAAAGCGGCGCATTATAAAGCAAACTTTTTTCCCTTTGCCATGAATCCGTAGCAAAGTGAAGATGATGGCGGCGCGTGGAATGTCTGCAATACGGCATTTCATTTCCTTAATTAAGGCGAGAGGCGTATGATTTCGGCAAATTCACCCCGATGGAGAGATCCCATGCTAAGCAGCAATCAAAAATATGAATACCGCGCCCCCGGCAGCGACGTGCAGAGCCTGAAAGAGGCGCTGGTGTACAAGCTCATTTTCGGTTTGGGCTGCCCGCCGGCCGAGGCGACCAAAACCAACTGGCTGAACGCCGCGCTGCTGGTGGTGCGCGATCTTGCCGCCGAACGCTGGCTGCAAAGCACACGCTATTCCCGCCGCGAAAACCTGCGCCGCGTCTATTACCTCTCCATGGAATTTCTGATGGGGCGGGCGCTGTCAAACGCGCTCATCGCCGAAGACGTTTATGACAACCTGGGCGCGGCGCTGGCCGAACTGGGACAGGATTTGAATGAGATCATCGCCGAAGAAGGCGATCCGGGTCTGGGCAACGGCGGCCTGGGACGTCTCGCCGCCTGCTTCATGGACAGCCTGGCGACGCTGCGCATCCCGGCGATGGGCTATGGCATCCGCTACGAATACGGGATGTTCCGCCAGGACATCGAAAACGGCAAACAGGTCGAGCGGCCGGACTCCTGGACTGAGCAGGACATCGCCTGGCAATTCCGCCGCCCGAGCAAACACTACACCATCCGCTTTGGCGGCAACATCCACTACCAGGGCGAACAGTGCATCTGGAACAACAGCGACCAAATCACCGCGCTCGCTTACGACCAGATTATCCCCGGCTACGGCACCGCGGCGGCGAACACCCTGCGCCTGTGGACGGCACACGCCGGCGACACCTTCAACCTCGGCGACTTCAACCGCGGCGACTACTTCGCTGCCATCGAAAAACAAACCACCTCAGAAAACGTCTCGCGCGTCCTCTACCCGGACGACTCCACCGCCGTTGGCCGAGAGTTGCGCCTGCGCCAGGAATACTTCCTCACCTCCGCCTCCGTGCAGGACATCGTCCGCCGCCACCTCAAAGAAAACCCGGACATCAGCACCCTGGCCGATACCGTCGCCATCCACCTGAACGACACCCACCCGGTGCTTGCCATCCCCGAACTCATGCGCATCCTGATTGACGAACACCGCGTCAAATGGGACGACGCCTGGGCGGCCTGCGGCAAAATCTTCAGCTACACCAACCACACCCTGATGGGCGAAGCGCTGGAAACCTGGCCGGTGGAAATGATGGGCCGCGTCCTGCCGCGCCACCTGCAACTCATCTTTGAAATCAACGAACACTTCCTCGACACCTTGCGCAAACAGGGCTACGACGGCGACTTCATCCGCCGCGTCTCGCTCATCGACGAAGGCGGCGAGCGCCGTGTGCGCATGGCATGGCTGGCGGTCATCGGCTCGCACAAAATCAACGGCGTCGCCAAAATCCACTCCGACCTCATGGTCAAATCCATCTTCGCCGACTTCGCCCGCCTCTACCCCGAGCGCTTCACCAACGTGACCAACGGCGTCACCCCGCGCCGCTGGATAGCGCTGGCCAACCGCGACCTCGCCGCACTCATCGACCGCCACATCGGCGCCGACTGGCGCGTTCACCTCGAACAACTGACCAAGCTCAAAGCGCTGCAAGAAGACGCCGCCTTCCGCGCCGACATCCGCGCCGTCAAACGACAAAACAAACAGCGCCTCGCCGACTGGATCGAAGCCGAACTCGGCATCACCGTCAGCCCGGATGCCCTCTTTGACGTACAAATCAAGCGCATCCACGAATACAAGCGGCAACTGATGAACATCCTCCACATCATCAGCAGATACAACCGCATCCTCAAAAATCCAGATGCCGACTGGGTGCCGCGCGTCTTCATCTTTGCCGGCAAAGCGGCGAGCGCCTACTACGCGGCGAAAAAAATCATCCACCTCATCAACGACATCGCCAACGTCATCAACAACGATGGCCGCATCCGCGACCTCATCAAAGTCGTCTTCATCCCCAACTACGGCGTCAGCCTGGCGCAGCTCATCATCCCGGCGGCGGACATCTCCGAACAAATCTCGCTCGCCGGTACCGAAGCCAGCGGCACCAGCAACATGAAATTCGCATTGAACGGCGCACTCACCGTCGGCACGCTGGACGGCGCCAACGTCGAAATCCTGAATGCCGTCGGCGAAGAAAACATCTTCATCTTCGGCAACACCGTCGAACAAGTCGAAGCGCTGCGCCAGCGCGGCTACTCACCGCTGCTCTACCTCGAAAACGACCCGGAACTGCACGAAACCGTCATCCAGATAACCTCCGGCGCCTTCTCACCGGAAGAGCCGAGCCGCTACCACGAAAACCTGCACATCTTCAGCGACTACTACCAGGTACTGGCCGACTTCCGCAGCTACGTCGAAGCCCAGGGACGGATTGACCGCCGCTACCGCGACCAGGACGCCTGGGCAAGATCGGCAATCGCCAACATCGCCAACATGGGCTACTTCTCCTCCGACCGCTCAATCGAGGACTACGCCAAAAACATCTGGCACATCAAACCGCTGCCGGAAGTACCGGTAGAAAACAACAACGGCAACGCGCTGAGCGAAGTCCCGGAAAGCTCCGCCCCGCCACAACCGGCCAAACCCGTCGCCAAGACGGACAAGAAAAAAGGCCAATAACCGCCGCAAAAAACCGCCCTCCGGGGCGGTTTTTCATGGCGTGCCTGTCGCATCACGGTCTGGCGCTCACGGCAGCGAGGCATAAAAACGCATGATGGCGCTCAATATCCGCATATCCATCGGACTCACATCTTCTGCTCCCGGCCCGGCACTTTTGGGGCGACACCACGCCATGCGCATCACATCCTGCGCGTATTTGATGTCCTCACAATGCCAATGCTGCGCGATGACTTTGACATTGGCGTCTTCCATGCCGCCGACGACGGCAACGGATTGCACCTTGTCATCAAAAACCGCGAGCAACATGGCGGGAATCCCCCCGTCATCCGCTGCCGGAGGCGCCGATTCCAGCACCATCAGTGCATGGTCTGCCAGACCGGCAGTCACCGAATCAAAGGGCTGGAAGCCGTATTTGTGCGAAAACGCCTGGATACCGGCAGCATGGTTGTTGGTCTGGACGAGTTATACAAAATCCGTGCCGAGCGTTTTCATGCCCTCGTCGCCAATCTGTTGGACTTCTGCAAATGCCACGGCTGATGCCGACAGCAGGCAGACAGACAAAAATTTTTTCATATTGACCTCTTGCTCGATATTAAAAACGGAATCCGCTGCGCGCGCCGCCGGCAGGGTTTCAATGACCGTACCGGCGGCGGGCGGAATTGCAAACAGGCTTAGGCGCTGTTTACAATTGGCTATAACATGATGATTTCATTCGCAAGTTTGGTTAAGGCCTGTTTACCATTCAGCCGTAAACACGCCCAATCCAATGCGGTTGCGTGGCGACGATTTTGTGAGCTACACCATTGGTTTGTAGGGTGTGTGCCGCAGGCACGCACGCGTTTGCCGATATCAAATTCCCGCGTGCGTGTCGGCTACGCCGCCACACACCCTACGCGGAACTCGCCCGCTGCGGGGCGGCGCGCCCTGCAGGGGAGAGTCAGGGAGGGGGTGTGAAAAATCGCGTAGCGACCGCATCCAAAATGAATTGCAAACACCCCCTATTGGAGCTGTTCTTTCATCGCCTTGGTTGTGTTTTCAATCGAGTCCATCAGTTTCAGCATTTCCTGCGCGGCTTTCATTTCTGCCAGCGAGCCTTTTTCCAGCGCCTTGCCGTCCGCGCTCCAAAAGGTGATTTCTTCCTTGTCGCCCTGCTTGCGTTGCGACATCAGCAGGCTGCCATCGGCACGCCAGAGGGCGGCGGTGGCGGCATCCTTCTTGCCGTCGCCAGACGGGACAATCGCCATCAGCGTGCCGTCCGAGTAGAACATCCGTCCGTGCGTCGTCGCGTAGGCGGCGAGCGTGGTGAAGGGGTCGTTGGCATCGCTGCCGCCTTCGGGGAGCGGGGCTTGTATCACCAGCACGCCGTTGTCGTAGAGGGCAGGATGGCCGGTCGCCTTGCCGTCTTGTCGCGGGACGATGGTGCTGACGCTGCCGTCGCGGTTGTAGTTGACGAGGGTACTGTCGGACAAATCGCCGTCGAAATCGTCTTCTGCCGCGCCCTGGCGCAGGATGCTCGGCGCGATTTGCGGCTTGTCGCTGTCCTGGTAGAAGTCCTGGACGACGGTGCGGCCATCGGCGGTTCTGCCGAGGATTTTGCGGTAGTAGCCGTCCTGGACGGGTTTCTCCGCCTTGTTGCCCTTGGCGTCAAAGTAGTACGTCTTGCCTTCGCCGGGGGTGTAGTCAAGCGGCGCCAGTTTTGCCGCCTGTTCGGCGAGGCGGATGCTGTCCGGCAGCTTGACGTCGAGGCGCTGCGGCAGTTCAGCCTTGCGGACTTCAAAGGCACTAGGCATGGAGCCATGCAGCGTGGTGGTGTTTTCCGCCTGGACGGCGACGGTGCCCAGCGCGAGGGCGAGGGCGATGAGGGTTTTCTTCATGAAATGCTCCGTGGGTTGGGAAAGGTTTATGGTTGCACGGCGTCGCGCCATTGTGCAATCGCCGCGATGTGCGCCGCGCCGACGCCGCAGCAGCCGCCGATGATGTCCGCGCCTGCCGCGCGCCAGCGCTTTGCCCAGTCGCAATAGGCAGCGGGGGTGAGGTCGGCGCGGATGTCGTCGAGGCCGTCGTTGGCGGGCAGCGCTTCTTCGTCTGCGCCGTGGGCGGCGAAGGCGTTGGCATAGACGCCGAGGCGCATCGGGCTGCGCGCCGCATCGAGCGCGGCGCGGGCGGTGGTAATGGCGGCGGTCATCACTTCGGGGTGGCTGCAATTAAAGAGCAGCGCGTCGAGATGCAGCTCCAGCGCGAGGGCAACCGCCAGCGCGACCGGCTCGCCGCTGCGCAGTTGCGGCACGGCGGTCGGGCGCTCGTCTTCGAGGGTGAACGACGCCCAGAAGGGGCGGTCGCGCGCGGTGAGGGCGTGCAGGGTGCGCACTTCGGCGATGCTGCTTTGCGTCTCCGCCAGCCACAGGTCGGCGTAGGGCGCCTGACCGTCAATCAGCGGGCGGGCGATTTCCGGCGCACGCGCCGCGTCGAACAAGTCCGGGCGGTACGAGCCGAACAGCGGCGGCAGCGACGCGGCGACCCGTACCGCCTTACCGCTTGCCTGAACCGCCTGCCGTGCCAGTTTCCCGGCGAGCGCCGCCAGCTCCTGCGCGCGGGCACGGAAGCGGTCTTCGCCGATGTGAAACGGCACGAGCGCGTAACTGTCGCTGGTGATGATGTCGGCACCTGCGGCGATAAAGGCGGCGTGGACGTCCTGCACGAAGGCTGGCGCTTCCAGGAGCGCCAGCGCCGACCATTCCGGCTGGGCAAAGGGCGCGCCGAAGCGCAGCAGCTCGCGGCTCATGCCGCCGTCAAGGACGAGAAGGGGATGGGTCATGCGGTCTCCGGGGTTGGGAAAAGCGCCAATGTGGCGCAGCGCAGCGTTTTTTGCAATGGCTGGCTATAATCGCCGCATTCCCCCAACCGGAGCATCCCATGAAAAACCGCCTTTCCGCCCTCGTCCTCCTCGCCGCTGGCAGCATCGCCCGCGCTGCCGACCTCTGCGCCGACCTGGAACCGCCACCGCTTGACCCGCCGGTGGAATACGCCGCCATGAGCGCGCCCGTTCTGCAGAAAGCGGCGCCGGTCGCGCCTGCATCGACGACCAAAGAAGTCGCCGCCCCCAATTTGGAGAACCGCCTCGGCGTCAATATGCCCGTTCCGGCGGGTGCCAACCCCCAATGGGCGCTAAACAAATCCGTCGCCAGAGTGGGCATTCGCGGCACGGCAGAAGCGCCAAACCGCGAACGCTACGCCCACAGCGACGCGAACCCGGTACACCGCGTCGCCGACACGCCCGTCTCCACCTTCAGCATCGACGTCGATACCGGCAGCTACAGCAACGTCCGCCGCATGATTACCCGCGAAGGCCGCCTGCCGCCCGCGGACGCGGTGCGCATCGAAGAAATCCTCAACTACTTCGCCTACGGCTACCCGCTGCCGCAGGACGGCAAACCCTTCGCCGTGCACACGCAAACGGTGGATTCGCCGTGGAAGGCGGACGCCAAACTCATCCGCATCGCCATCCAGGCGGCCGATCTTGCGCCGGAAAAGCGCCCGCCCGCCAACCTCGTCTTCCTCATCGATACCTCCGGCTCGATGAACGACCCCGACAAACTGCCGCTGGTGAAAAAAACCGTCTGCCACTTCGCCGAAGCGCTGCGCGCCGACGACCGCATCAGCCTCATCACCTACTCCGGCAGCACCGCCAAAATCCTGTCGCCGACCGCGGGCGACCAAAAAGAAACCATCATCGCCGCCCTCAAACCGCTGCGCGCGCACGGCGCCACCGCCGGCGGCGAAGCGCTGCGCATGGCCTACGACGCGGCGGCGAAAAACTACCGCAAAGACGGCATCAACCGCATCCTGCTCGCCACCGACGGCGACTTTAACGTCGGCATCAGCGACCCGGCGGCGCTGAAAAGCTATGTGGCCGAGAAACGCAAAAGCGGCATCAGCCTCACCACCCTCGGCTTCGGCGCGGGCAACTACAACGACGAAAT
This sequence comes from Cardiobacterium sp., assembly GCF_057314735.1. Taxonomy (NCBI): domain Bacteria; kingdom Pseudomonadati; phylum Pseudomonadota; class Gammaproteobacteria; order Cardiobacteriales; family Cardiobacteriaceae; genus Cardiobacterium; species Cardiobacterium sp. The sequence continues at coordinate 39,630 of NZ_DBHKZK010000053.1, read as the reverse complement.
GATGGAACAACTGGCAGATGCGGGCGACGGCAACTACAGCTACATCGACAACGAAGACGAGGCGAAAAAAGTGCTGGTACGCCAACTCGGCTCGACGCTGGCCACCGTCGCGCGCGACGTCAAAATCCAGATGGAATTTAACCCGGCGGCGGTCAAGGAATACCGCCTCGTCGGCTACGAAAACCGCCGCTTGCGCGAAGAAGACTTCAACAACGACCGCGTGGACGCAGGCGACATCGGCGCGGGCAGCAACGTCACCGCCCTCTACGAAATCATCCCGCAAGGCAAAACCGGCTGGCTCGACGAACGCCACTACCAGAACGCCCCCGCCGCGAGCGGCCGCGCGGACGAATACGGCTGGCTCAAACTGCGCTACAAGACGCCAGAGGGCGAACAAAGCCAGTTGATTGAGCAGGCAATTGCGGCGAAAAGCATCCCGCTGGCGGATGCCGATGACGCGACCCGCTTCGCCATCGCCGCCGCCAGCTACGCGCAGGCGCTGAAAGGCGGCGCGGACAACGGCGCCCTCGACTGGGCGGGCATCCTCCGCTTGGCGCAGGCCGCCAAAGGCGCAGACCCCTACGGCGAACGCGCCGGACTGATTGCGCTGATTGAGCAGGCGCAAAAACTGTCGGCGGGGAAATAGCATTTACATACACCAACCCCGCTACCCTGTATGTATAAGAGCCTGTTTGAAGTCTGCGGGTAAAAGCGAAAATCCCCTCCCCCGCAGGGCGAAGCCCGCAGCGGGGGAGGGGCAGGGTGGGGGTGAGCGATATTGCCTATGAATTTAAATTGCTGTTTTTCAATGGTTTTGCTGCCCCACCCTACGCCTACTGCGTAGGTCGGCCATTGATGGCCGACATCAAAAACGTCGGGCATGAATGCCCGACCTACACCGGTGTGCCGCAGGCACGCACGCGGTTCCCGATGCAAAATTCCCCGCGTGCGTGTCGGTTGCGCCGCCACACACCCTACACCCAGAATCCGCCATAGACTGCACCTCGGCGCACGGTGATACGACGGTTTTGTGGTGGTGGGGCAAGCCCCACCCTACGCCTACTGCGTAGGTCGGCCATTGATGGCCGACCTCAAAAACGTCGGGCATGAATGCCCGACCTGCACCGGTGTGCCGCAGGCACGCACGCGGTTCCCGATGCAAAATTCCCCGCGTGCGTGTCGGCTGCGCCGCCACACATCCCGAACGGCCATCCCAAAGCATCAACCTTGCCACCCCATTCAACCCCATGAACCCCCGCAATACTTCCCGCACAATCCCGCTGGTTCTCGCCATCGCCGTTGTCACCGGCGATACCTTGTGGCAACTGTCCGAACGCGCCGGGCTTGAGCGGTGGGCAGTCGCCCGCGAGCGGCAAATCCTGCGTGATGAAGGCTTGAACCCCGATGAATACACCTTGCGGCCACCCGGTCGCGATACGGCGGACAAGCACGATATTCCCCGCCTTGCCGTGCTCACCGCAGACCGTCTCACGCTGGAGGATTACCCCGTCGTTGCCGACCGTTGGAGCGATGCCCTGGGCGCCCGCGCGCCTGTCAGCGGCTTCACCGCGTATTACCTCACCACCGGCGATCCGCGCGTCATCGACGAGCGCAAAGCGGCGACGCGCGACGACGCTCCGCCATCGCGTTACCGTCCGCTTGCCGTGGAGGCATTCGCCAGCCGCTGGCGCGACGAGCCTGAACGGCTGATTGCCACGGAAAATGTCGCCGCCATCAACATCCATTACCGCTACAACGCCTTCAAGGGCATCCCCGCACAGGATTTTGCCGCTTGCTGGATGGGGACGCTGCGCATTGACGAAGGCGGTGATTACCGCATCACGCCCCAGGCCGGAAAGGGGCAGTTGCGCCTCCTGCTCAACCGCCACCGCATCAGCAGCGGCGCGCCCGTTACCCTGCGCCTGACGCCGGGCGATTACACCCTCGAAGCGGAATACCGCAACGACTGGTACACCGCCGATTTTTCCCTGCATATCGACAAGGTCGCGCCATGAAGACCCCGCCGCGTAAGCCCGTCGCCAGCTTCCGCATCCTCTTTTACCTCGCCAGCGGCCTGATAGTCGTCCTGCTGCTGGGCATGATGTATCAGACCCGCCACAGCGAGGATGACCTTCCCATCTGGCCACGCGCCGAATCCCGGAAAACCCTCCGCAATGAGCCGCCCGCGCCGTTACGCTGGGGTGAAATCCTCAACCCCGGTAACGAAATCCCGGAAAGCGGCTTTGACGTCTGGTACCTCACCAGCGGCAATCCCGCTGACATCACCCATCCCGCACACGCATCCGGGCTGAACCCCGGCTTCAACCCTGAACGCCATACCAGTCCCACCTGGGGCATGGGCGTGCTGTGGCGAGACCCTGCCCGCATCATCGGCAGGGAGCGCGACAAACATATCGCCGTCCATTACCGGAACAGCGACTTCAGAGGCATTCCCTCGCCACAATTCGCCGCCTACTGGGTCGGCTGGCTGGACATCCCGCAACGGGGCGAATACGAAATTGCCACCCGTCGCACTCGCTCGGACATCCGCATCCTCCTCAACGGGCAAAACCTCCTGGAAGGCTTCGGCGAAGACAGCGCGGTTATCGTCCCGCTCGACCGTGGCCGCTACCTGCTCGAGGTGGAAATGGCAAACCGCTGGTACACCACCAACTTCGCCCTCACCGTCAACCAGCTGCAAAAATAACGCCATGAAAACCAAAACCCTTGTCGCCCTCTTCGTCCTGGTCGCCCTCGCAACCTTCTGCACCTTCGGTTACTGGCGCTATCACTACCTGATTGACGCGATGCTCATCCGGCAATCCAACCCCAACTACGGGCTAATAAGCCCCCTGCAGTCAGCAGAAAACCAGCCGGCACCAGCATATGACGTCCCGCAGGAAGACGAACCGCTGCCGCTTCTGCCCGAAGACATCCGGGCGCGCACGGATCGCATCGCCAGAACCTTCGCCGCTACCCTGCAACCGATAGCGGGACACGCCGCAGACGACGCGGTAGAGGAAAGTCTGGCACGGGCAACCACACGCACACCGCCCGCCGCCGCATCATCCGGCGAACGCCTTGCCGACTACCCGCGGGCAACACGCAGCTGGGGCGACATCTACAACCCCGCCGGTATCGTCCCCAAACAGGGCTTTACCGCTTACTACCTTGATACCCGCTGGCCGGAGCGGGTCATTGCCAGCGAACACCGTGGTCGCATCGCCATCAATTACAGCGACAGCTCACCCTTTCTCAACATACAAGCCGAACATTTCGGCGCCTACTGGGTCGGCACCCTGCACGTCCCGCAACCGGGGCGTTACCGCATCCATACCGACCTCGGCTGGGCGCGGGCGCGCATCCTGCTCGACAAACACATCATTGCCGAAAGAAGTACGCTCCCAAATTGCGGAAGCTGTTCGGTACCCCCCACCGAACTGCCGCTGCTGACGCTGGACGCAGGCGACCACTTGCTTGAAGTGGAATACAACAACCACTGGCATAGTGCAGCATTCCAGTTGGCATTCACCCCGGACGACACGCCCGCCTACCGGAGCGAAGACCTTGCCACAGCCCTCGCTGCCCTCAAACTGCCACCGGAGACCGTCGTTCACATCGCCGCCGTCCATGAAAGCAGCGACTACTACAACCGCCTCACCCTGCAAGCGCCCACGGACGACACGCCTTACGTCCTGCTCCTCTCCAGCAGGAGCCCGGTGAACTGGCACATCGCAGGCAGGGCGCCGCTGGCGGTGGTGTGCGACAACTACGGCGACGTCAGCGGCATGGGCGACGCGCCGCTGCTCGCCTGGCAAGGGCAGGAAAACATCAACTATCGCGTGCTGGACAACGCCTTCCCGGCGGCAATGCCCGTCTGCCATTGCGAGCAGGAGCACCATCACCAGATGGGCTACCACGATTCCGTGCGGGAGGCCGCACTCATTTGCCGGTACGCAGACGGCGGCATCACCGTCGGCAGCAGCAGCGTTCCACCCCTCGGCCTGATGCGGCAAATACGGAAACTGACCGGCTATCCGCTGCGCGGCGCGAGTACCACATACGACACCAGCCACATTGACCTGGGGAAAAGCACCTTTGACCCGGCCAAAATCGCCGCTGCCGCAGCGGTGGAACGCCAACTGGAAGCCCAACGCGCCGCCTGCAAAACCGAGCCGCGCCCGGAGGCGCACGACTAGCGGATTGCCATCACCATAACGATTTGAAACAAGAAAAATGGCTGACAACCTCGCTGCCCTGTGGATAACGGGATACGGCAATCCATAACCCGCAGGGTGTGTCGCAGACACGCTCTACGCGCCGCATCCGGGTTATGGCGAATGGTGTTGCGGTGGTGGGGCAAGTCGTAGGTCGGCCATTGATGGCCGACATCAAAAAACGTCGGGCATGAATGCCCGACCTACACCGGTGTGTCGGCTGCGCCGCCATATATAGCCATCCACCGAAAGCCTCATACGGTGTTGCGTCGCCTGACCGGGCACCCTAAAAAATGGCTTCGCCATTTTTTAGGGAAACCCGCGCCGTACAACCGCGTACTGTCTTCGGCGACGCGCCTTGTCTGAAACTTTCGGTGGATGGCTATACCCGACGCCGGATGTAGGCCATTAAAAAGCCGGATGTGCATCCGGCTTTTTTGCTGCGCGCTTATTGGCGCTTGAGGCGGTAGTTGTCGTCCGGCAGCGGGCGTTCGCCTTTGCTGCCGTCCGGCAGGCGGACTTCGAGGAAGCTGTCGCCCACCATGAAGGTGAGGTTGCTGGCGTTGTTGTCCAGTTGCAGGTGTTTTTTGTCGGTGGTGTAGCGGTAGAGGCCGCTGGCGGTGTGGCTTTCCGGTTTTTTGCCCAGTTTGGTGGACTGGATGGTGTATTTGCCCGCGCCGTCCAAGGTCAGGCTGGTTTGCAGGCCGTCGCAGTCCGCGCAGGGCAGGACGCCGTTGTAGGTGCCTTTGAACGGGTCGGTGGCCGGCTGGGCGGCGGGCGGCGGGGTTTGTGCGTCGGCTTGCGGTGCGGCCGGGGTGTTGTTGGTGAGGCCGCCCATGCAGCCGGTGAGCAGCAGGGCAACGAGCAGGCCTGCGGGCTGGATGTGTTTTTTCATGTGGTTTCTCCGTGGGTCAGGTTTTTCGGGCGCGTAATGTACCCCGGCGGTAAGGTTTGGGCAATGTTGGCCGGGGTTGCGTTTCGGTCATTTTCCGGGGGCTGTTTGTCATTTACATACACTTGAGCGCTCCATGTGTATGTAAATGAGGCGGGCGCTACAGGTAGGGCTCAAGGTAGTGCAGGTGCGCGGCGACGATGTGGTCGTAGCCGCTCATGTGGGCGCGGATGGCGTCGGTGTGCGGCGCGGCGTGCAGCACGAGCAGGGCGGCGGCGAGGGTTTCGGGGCGGTTGTCGGCGAGTTCGCGCGCGAAGGGTTGTCGCACGAGGCGGTCGCGGATGTGCTGGAAGTTGTACATACTTTTGCCAAAGGCGACGGGGATATCCGCGTGCAGCGCTTCGAGCGGGTTGTGGCCGCCGTGGGCGACGAGGCTGCCACCGATATAGGCGAGGTCGCTGATGCGGTAGTAGTGGGCGAGTTCGCCGAGGGTATCGAGGATGAGGATGTCGCGGTCGCCGCTGGCGCTTTCGCCCCGGCTGCGCAGGCGCGGGGTGTAACCGGCGTCGCGCACTTGTTGGGCAACGGCGTCGCGGCGTTCGGGGTGGCGCGGCGCGAGGATGAGGCGGGCGTGCGGCAGGGTTTGTTGGACGAGGCGGTGCGCGGCGAGGGCAATTTCGTCTTCGCCGGAGTGGGTGCTGGCGGCAATCCAGGTGTCGGGCGCACGCGCGGCGGCGATGTCGGGCGGCAGCGGGGTTTCCGGCGGGGTTTGGTATTTGAGGTTGGGGGTGATGGTAATGTTGGTGGCAGGCACGCCCAGTTGGCGGAAGCGGCGCGCGTCTTGGCGGGTTTGCGCGTTCACTTGCAGGTGGGCGAGCGGTTCACGCAGCAGGCGGCGGGCGTAGCGGTAGTATCCACGCAGCGATTTGGCGGAGAGGCGGGCGTTGGTAAGGATGACCGGGATGCCCGCGCGGGCGGCGCAGCGGATGAGGTTCGGCCAGATTTCGGTTTCCATGAGGATGAGCGCGCGCGGCCGGATGTGGGCGAGGATGCGGCGGCTGTTGGCAACGGTGTCGTAGGGCAGGTAGCTGTAGGCGACGCGCTGTGGGTGGCGCGCTTGGTATTGGGCGATTTGTGCGCGGCCGGTCGGGGTGGTGCAGGTGAGCCAGAGGTTGATGGCGGGATGGGTGGCGAGGAGACTGTCGAGCAGCGGGCGGATGGCGAGAAATTCGCCGACGCTGACGGTGTGTACCCAGAGGCTGTCCGGCAGGGCAGGGGGGAGGCGGCGGGCGAAGCGTTCGCTGAGGTGGCGGCGGTAGGCGGGGTTTTGCCGCGATTTGTAGAGGAGGCGGAGCAGGGCAAGGGGGGCGAGCAGGTGCAGTAGCAGGTTGTAGAGGGTGTTCATGTAAGATACCGGTTTTTGTGCTGCATTATAGCGGGGGTTTTTATGGCGATTTTGGCGGTTGGCGATGTGCATGGGCATTTTGAGGCGCTGTTGCGCTTGTTGGACAAGGCGGGTTATGGCGATGGCGACGAGTTGTGGTTCGTCGGCGATTTGGTCAATCGCGGCCCGGATTCGGCGGGGGTGTTGCGCTTCGTGCATGGTCTTGCGCGCAAGCGGGTGGTGCTCGGCAATCATGATTTTTCGTTTTTGGTGCAGGCGCAGCGTTTTCCGGGTAACCGGATGCAGCCTGCCGCGCTGGAGCTGTTGCGCGAGGATGACGGCGAGGAGTTGATTGACGGGCTGCGGCAGTTTCCGTTGCTACACGCTGATGCGCGTTTGCAGACGGTGATGTCGCACGCGGGGCTGTTCCCGCAGTGGTCGCTGGAGCAAGGACAGGCAGCGAGCGATGCGGTATCGGCGCAGTTGCGTGGCAGCGGTTATCGTGATTTTTTGCGCGAAATTTTTGGCGATTGGCCGAATCAGTGGTCGCCGGATTGGCAGGGGATGGATTTCTGGCGCTTCGCGGTCAATGCCTTCTGCCGGATGCGTTATCTGAATGCGGATGGCAGCCTGAATCTGACCGCGAAAGACCAGCCGGAGAAGACGGATGGCTTGCAACCGTGGTTCAGCGTTACGCAAACGTGCGACTGGCGGCAGTTGTTTGGTCATTGGGCGAGTCTGGGGCTGCGCACGGAAGGGAAAATTGTCTGCCTCGATGGCGGTTACGCCTGGGGCGGGCAGTTGGCAGCGTATGACGTGGAAAATCACCGCCTTGCCGCGACGATCGCCGCAGAATAAACCGCTTGTAATATAAGGTGGTTAAAAAATCCGGGAATAAAAATGTCAGGTTGCGCTTGACGTCACAGGCGCGCTGTATATAATGCGCGCCTACTTTCCCGGAGGGGTTCCCGAGCGGTCAAAGGGAGCAGACTGTAAATCTGCCGGCTCAGCCTTCGTAGGTTCGAATCCTACCCCCTCCACCATTTAACTTGCGGGTGTAGTTCAATGGTAGAACCTCAGCCTTCCAAGCTGATGGTGTGGGTTCGATTCCCATCACCCGCTCCAGAAGTCAATCAGTCCATATAGCTCAGCAGGTAGAGCACTTCCTTGGTAAGGAAGAGGTCACCGGTTCAAATCCGGTTATGGGCTCCATCTTTTTTATTCCTTATTTATATTCCTTGGGCGGATTGAGATGTCTAAAGAGAAATTTACCCGAACCAAGCCGCACGTAAACGTAGGTACCATTGGCCACGTTGACCACGGCAAGACTACCCTGACAGCTGCGCTGACCAAAGTAGGTGCAGAACGTTTTGGCGGTACCTTCAAGGCTTACGACCAAATTGACGGTGCGCCGGAAGAACGCGCCCGTGGTATCACCATCTCAACCGCACACGTTGAATACGAATCGCCGAACCGCCACTACGCCCACGTAGACTGCCCGGGACACGCCGACTACGTTAAGAACATGATTACCGGTGCGGCACAAATGGACGGTGCAATTCTCGTCTGTTCTGCTGCTGACGGTCCGATGCCGCAAACCCGTGAACACATCCTGTTATCCCGTCAGGTAGGCGTACCGTACATTGTCGTTTACCTGAACAAGGCAGACATGGTAGATGATGCCGAACTGCTGGAACTGGTAGAAATGGAAGTACGCGACCTGCTCAGCGAATACGACTTTCCGGGTGATGACACCCCGATTATCATCGGTTCTGCCCTGAAAGCGCTTGAAGGCGACCAGTCTGACATTGGTGTACCGTCAATCATCAAACTCGTTGATGCATTGGACAGCTACATTCCCGAGCCGCAGCGTGATATTGACAAACCTTTCCTGATGCCGATTGAAGACGTCTTCTCCATCTCCGGTCGTGGTACCGTAGTAACCGGACGTATCGAACGTGGCGTTATCAAGGTTGGCGAAGAAATCGAAATCGTCGGCATCCGTCCGACCGCAAAGACCACCTGTACTGGTGTAGAAATGTTCCGCAAACTGCTGGATCAGGGTGAAGCCGGTGACAACGTGGGTGTATTGCTGCGTGGTACAAAGCGTGAAGAAGTCGAACGTGGCCAAGTATTGGCCAAACCGGGCACCATTACTCCACACACCAAGTTTGAGGCAGAAGTATATATCTTGTCCAAAGATGAGGGTGGACGTCACACCCCGTTCTTCAAAGGGTACCGCCCTCAGTTCTACTTCCGCACTACGGACGTGACTGGTGAATGCATCCTGCCGGAAGGCGTGGAAATGGTTATGCCGGGTGACAACATCAAGATGACCGTACAGCTGATTTCACCGATTGCGATGGACGAGGGTCTGCGTTTTGCAATTCGCGAAGGTGGTCGTACCGTTGGTGCCGGCGTCGTCGCCAAAATTATCGAATAATATTACGCTTGCAAAAGCAGAGGGCGGTGATTATAATCCCGCCCTCTTTTCAACACAAAATACAGGCGAGTAGCTCAATTGGCAGAGTTGCGGTTTCCAAAACCGTCGGTTGGGGGTTCGAGTCCCTCCTCGCCTGCCATTATTCTAGAGGTTGCGATGCAGCAAAATACGGCAGAACAACAAAAGAAATCCTCAGATCCATTTTTTACGGCGTTGGCCGTAATTTTATTTTTGGGCGGTTTTTATTTGGCAGGATCAACAACATTTTTGACCGGCTCTTCCGGTTTTGTTCGCTTCGGTATCGTGGTGGCTTCTTTGGTTGCAGCTATTTTGGCGTTATGGCCAACCAGCCACCGCACACATATTTTGTCCCTGATGCGTGGCGCCCGCATTGAAATGCGCAAAATGCGTTGGCCAACCAAGGATGACGCAGTCAAAACAACGATGGTAGTTTTGCTGTTGGTGGCCATTTTTTCTATTGTGTTGAGTATTTTTGACTGGATACTTACCAGCGTGGTCAAGGCGTTACTCTGATGTCTAAGCAGTGGTACGTATTGCAGACTTATTCCCAGTTTGAAGGGCAGGTAAAACGCGCCTTGATGGAGCGAATTGAACGCGAGGGACTGCAGGACAGTTTTGGTCAAATTCTGATTCCGTCGGAAGAAGTTGTCGAAATCAAAGACGGTAAAAAACGCAATTCTCAGCGCAAGTTTTTCCCCAACTATGTACTGGTTGAGATGGAAATGAATGATGCAACGTGGCACGTTGTGCGTAGTATTCCGCGCGTTTCAGGATTCGTTGGTGGTACCGCAGAAAATCCCGCGCCGATTCCGCCGCATGAAGTTGAGGCAATTTTGCGCCGGATTGAGGAAGGAACTGAAAAGCCACGGCCCAAAACCTTATTTGAAGTCGGTGAAGAAGTGCGCATTATAGATGGCCCATTTGCCGAATTTATGGGTACGGTAGAAGAAGTCATGTATGAAAAAAGCAGACTGAAGGTTTCCGTACTCATTTTTGGTCGTCCCACCCCGGTGGAGCTTGAATTCCATCAGGTTGAGAAAGATCTGTAAAAACAGGGGAGCCGCAAGGCGTTATTACCCATCAGGAGTAAAATTATGGCTAAGAAAATTACTGGCTACATCAAGCTGCAAATTGCTGCAGGCAAGGCAAATCCAAGTCCGCCTGTTGGTCCGGCACTTGGTCAGCACGGTGTAAATATTATGGAATTTTGCAAGGCATTTAATGCCGAGACGCAAAGTTTGGAAGCGGGGATGCCGATTCCGGTTGTTATCACGGTTTATAGTGATCGCAGTTTCACTTTTGTGACCAAAACGCCGCCTGCTTCTTATCTGTTGAAAAAAGCGGCTGGTATTAAATCCGGCAGTAGCCGTCCAAATACTGAAAAAGTGGGCAAAGTTACCCGTGCTCAGTTGGAAGAAATTGTCAAGGTTAAACAGCCGGATTTGACAGCAGCAAATTTGCAAGCGGGCGTCAATACGATTGCAGGTAGTGCGCGTTCCATGGGTTTGAAGGTTGAGGATTGATTATGGCCAAATTGTCTAAACGCGCCAAAGCATATCGTGCACAAATAGAAGCGGGTAAAGTCTATCCTTTGGTAGAAGCATTGACGCTTCTGAAATCTATTCCGGCTGCCAAGTTTGTTGAATCCGTTGATGTTGCCATCAACCTCGGTATTGACCCGCGCAAATCAGACCAGGTTGTGCGTGGCGCGGCAGTATTGCCGAATGGTACCGGAAAGTCTGTGCGTGTCGCCGTTTTTGCTCAAGGTGCTGCAGCTGATGCCGCCAAAGCAGCAGGTGCTGATTTGGTAGGCATGGATGAGCTTGCTGATGAAATCAAGGGTGGTCGTAGCGATTTTGATGTAGTTATCGCTGAACCGGCTGCCATGCGTGTCGTTGGTCAACTGGGTCAGGTGCTTGGCCCACGTGGGCTGATGCCAAACCCGAAAGTGGGTACAGTAACACCTGATGTCAAAACGGCCGTAGAAAATGCCAAAGCCGGTCAGGTGCGCTTCCGTGCTGACAAAGGTGGCGTTGTGCACGCAATGATTGGCAAGATTAATTTCTCTGAGCAACAGTTGGCAGAGAACCTCAATGCATTGGTTGCAGAGATCAATAAATTGCGCCCTGTCGCAGCCAAAGGTATTTACCTGAAAAAGGCTTTCGTGTCCACCACCATGGGGCCGGGCGTTGCCGTTGACGTTGCCTCTTTTGGTGCATAAATAAAATTACGGAATTTGGGATAGCTGCGTGGCAGCTATCGTCAAAGACTGCGGGTGTTCGCCAGAACTTAATTTCCTGCATAGATGGTAGGTCGACTTCAGCTATCTGAAAAAGGCTATACCAAGGTCCATCGGGATTCCGATGGTTTTAGGGTAACCCGATCCGACTTAAGGAGTATGGAATGGGCTTGAATTTAACCAGCAAAAAAGCGGTTGTTGCGGAAGTCAGCGAAGTTGCTGCCAAGGCATATGCGCTGGTTGCGACGGAGTACCACGGACTGACTGTGGCACATATGACGCAATTGCACGCACGTGCCCGCGAAACCGGCGTTTATCTGCGGGTGGTTAAAAATACCCTGGCCAGAAGGGCTGTCGCCGAGACTGAATTTGCGTGTACGCAAGAACGTCTGGTCGGCCCGCTGGTTTTGGCATTCTCAATGGAAGATCCCGGTGCTGCAGCGCGTTTGTGGCGCGATTTCTTCAAGGAAAACGACAAACTTGACAAGAAGATGATCAAGTTCTTGAGCGTTTCCGGTGAAGTGTTGCCGGGCAGTGAGCTGGAACGGTTGGCAAAACTGCCGACCAAAGACGAGGCATTGGCATTGCTTATGGCTTGTATGCGTGCGCCGCTTGACAAATTTGCGCGCACCCTCAACGAAATTCCGGGCAAACTGGTTCGTACCATTGAGGCTATTCGCCAAAGCAAGGCTGCATAATTGCGCCTTGGGTATTGTTTAACAATTTCTGATTTAATTTTTGGAGTATAAAATGGCTATCGCTAAAGAAGATATCCTGAATGCCATTGCTGAAATGTCAGTAATGGATATTGTTGATTTGATCTCCGCAATGGAAGAAAAATTCGGCGTCACCGCCACCGCAGCTGTTGCAGTTGCACCAACTACTGCTGGCCCGGTTGCCGCAGCGGAAGAGCAAACTGAATTTGATGTGGTTCTGACTGATGCTGGTGCCAACAAGGTTGCCGTTATCAAGGTCGTCCGTGCTGTAACCGGCTTGGGTCTGAAAGAAGCCAAAGAAGCTGTTGATGGCGCTCCGTCCACCCTGAAAGAGGGTGTTGCCAAAGAAGAAGCCGAAAAAATCAAGGCTGAACTCGAAGGCGCCGGTGCCAAAGCCGAACTTAAATAAATTGTTTCGGTTCTTTTCTGAAAGTACTGGCGCTCACGCGTCAGTACTTTTTGTCGTCTGTGAAAGATGATGCGATTGCAAATGGCAAATGAGTCGCCGTTTGTCATCTCATAATCTTTTTAGTATTCCAAATTCCCCGTGCCCTGCGCATATTTTGATGTCCGAGGTTAGTGCCGCTATGACTTATACGTTTACCGAGAAAAAACGCATCCGCAAGAATTTCAGCAAACATCCTACGGTATTGGATACACCGTACTTGCTGTCAATGCAAATTGATTCTTACCGTGATTTTTTGCAAAAAGGTATTCCTTCGGACAAACGGGCTGATATTGGTCTGCATGAAGCCTTTTCTTCCATTTTTCCGATCGTAAGCCATAATGGGCTGGTTGAATTGCAATATGTCGGTTATGAACTGGGCAGACCGGAATTTGACGTGCGTGAATGTCAGTTACGAGGAGTCACTTACGCTTCGCCGTTGCGGGTACGGATGCGTTTGGCTATTTATGACAAGGGCAATCATGACAAACGCAAACTGAAGCAAGTGATTGAATCCGAACCGGTCTTCATGGGCGAAATGCCACTGATGACGGATAATGGTACTTTTGTTATCAATGGTACCGAGCGGGTTATTGTCTCCCAATTGCACCGTTCGCCGGGCGTCTTCTTTGATCATGACAAGGGAGTCGGGCATAGCTCCGGCAAATTGTTGTTCTCGGCGCGCGTTATTCCCTATCGCGGTTCGTGGCTGGATTTTGAATTTGATGCGAAGGATCTGCTTTATTGCCGTATTGACCGTCGTCGCAAATTGCCGGTAACGGTATTGTTACACGCACTGGGTTATACCGATGCGGAGATTCTCGGCGAATTTTTTGAAACGCAAAGTTTCAAAATCAGCAAGAACAAGCTGGAAATGAAATTCCAACCGGCGCAATTCAAGGGCGAAGCGGTTGCTTTCGATATTATGGCAGATGGCGAAGTGCTGGTTGAAGCGGGCAAGCGGATTACTTCCCGCCATGTGCGCCAGCTGGAAGAAAAAAATGTGAGCAGTCAGGTCGTGCCGATGGATTTTGTTATCGGCAAAATTCTTGCCAAAGATCTCATTGACAAGGAAAGTGGCGAACTGATATTGCCTGCCAATACTGTGCTGACAGAAGAACATCTGGTTAAATTTGTTGAATTGGGCGTGAAATCGTTTGAAACGCTTTATGTCAATGAGCTGGACCGGGGTGCATATATTGCTGATACGCTGCGTGTCGATGAAACGACGGATCAGGATAATGCGCGCGCCGAAATTTATCGCATGATGCGTCCGGGTGAGCCACCGACGAAAGATGCGGCGGACGGGTTGTTTGAAAATCTGTTCTTTAATGAGGAACGCTATGATTTGTCCCGTGTAGGCCGGATGAAATTTAATCGTCGCCTCGGTATTGAAGGTGATACCGGCGAAGGCGTATTGTCCAAGGAAGATATTGTTCGTGTGTTGAAGACGCTGATTGCCATTAAAGATGGCGACGGTACGGTGGATGATATTGACCACTTGGGAAACCGTCGCATTCGTTGCGTTGGCGAAATGGCAGCCAATGCGTTCCGCATCGGTTTGGTACGTTTGGAACGCTCCATCAAGGAACGCCTGAGCCAGGTGGAATCTGAGCAATTGACACCGAAAGACCTTATTAACCAGAAACCGGTTTCTGCCGCAATCAAGGAATTTTTCGGTTCTTCGCAATTGTCGCAATTCATGGATCAGAACAACCCCTTGTCGGAAGTCACGCACAAGCGTCGCATTTCCGCGCTGGGGCCGGGTGGTTTGACCCGCGAACGTGCCGGTTTTGAGGTGCGTGACGTGCATCCAACCCACTATGGCCGTCTTTGTCCGATTGAAACGCCGGAAGGCCCGAACATCGGTTTGATTAACTCGCTCGCCGTTTATGCCAAGACCAATGAATATGGCTTCCTTGAAACGCCGTATCGCAAGGTGATTGATGGCAAGGTGACAATGGAAACGGAATATCTTTCCGCTATTGAAGAGTCCAAATATGTCATTGCCCAGGCGAATGCTGCCCTCAATGAAGACGGCTCTTTCCGTGATGACCTGATTTCTGCGCGTTTTGAAAATGAATTTATGTTGTCGCGCGCCGATCGCATTGACTATATGGACGTCTCGCCGAAACAGATTGTTTCCGTTGCGGCCTCGCTTATTCCCTTCCTTGAACACGATGACGCCAACCGCGCGCTGATGGGCTCGAATATGCAACGCCAGGCGGTGCCGACATTGCGTGCTGACAAGCCGCTGGTGGGTACTGGCATGGAGCGCACCGTTGCCAGCGATTCCGGTGTGCTGGTGCGTGCTGAACGTGGTGGGGTGATTGATCTCGTTGATTCTTCGCGTATTGTCGTCAAGGTCAATGATGATGAAGTACAGCCGGGCGGTTTGGGGGTAGATATTTACAATCTCACCAAATACACCCGTTCCAACCAGAACACCTGTATCAACCAGAAACCGCTGGTCAAGCCGGGCGATGTTGTCGCGCGTGGCGATGTGCTTGCAGACGGTCCGTCCACGGATTTGGGTGAACTGGCGTTGGGGCAGAATATGCTTATCGCCTTCATGCCCTGGAACGGTTACAACTTCGAGGACTCCATCCTGATTTCCGAGCGTGTCGTCCAAGAAGACCGCTTCACCACGATTCACATTGAAGAGCTGACCTGCGTCGCGCGCGATACCAAGCTCGGTTCGGAAGAGATCAGCAGCGACATCCCGAACGTCAAGGAAAGTGCGCTGGCGAAGCTGGATGGCACCGGTATTGTTCACATCGGTGCGGAGGTGAAGGCGGGCGACATTCTCGTCGGCAAGGTTACGCCGAAGGGTGAACGTTCGCAGTCGCCGGAAGAAAAACTGCTGCGCGCGATTTTTGGCGAGAAGGCGTCAGACGTGAAAGACAGTTCGTTGCGCGTGCCGACCGGCATGGATGGTACTGTCGTTGATGTGCGCGTTTATACCCGTGATGGCGTGGAAAAAGATGCGCGCGCGAAGGAAATCGAGGCGATGGAAATCGAGAGTATCGCCAAAAACATCAAAGATCAGTTGCGCGTTTTCGAGAGCGATATTCATGAACGGGTAACGCGCTTGCTGCTCGAACAGCCGATCAAAAAAGCGCCGAAACGCAAGGCAGGCGATTTGGTTGACCAAGCCCTGCTGAACGAACTCAAGCCGGAGCAGTGGTTCGACCTGCGCTTGCAGGAAGCTGACATCAACGAGCAACTGGATGGTATGCACCAGTTGCTGCTCGACAAGCGGCGCGAGTTGCAGGATTACTACGAGGAGAAGAAGGCCAAATTCGCCCAGGGCGATGACCTCGCGCCGGGCGTGCTAAAAATGGTCAAGGTCTATCTCGCCGTCAAGCGCCGCCTGCAACCGGGCGACAAGATGGCAGGCCGTCACGGTAACAAGGGGGTAGTGTCACGCATCGTCCCGGTGGAAGATATGCCCTATATGGAAGATGGTACCCCGGTTGATATTTGCCTCAACCCGCTCGGTGTTCCGTCGCGGATGAACATCGGCCAGGTGCTGGAAACCCACTTGGGTTGGGCGGCGCGCGGTCTTGGTTTGCGCATTGGCGAGATGCTCGATCAGAACGAAAAACCGCGCAAACTGCGTGATTACCTGAACGAGGTGTATAACCACGACGGTCAGCGCGAGGCGATTGATTCGCTCAGCGATGAAGATTTGGTCGCGCTTTGCCAAAACCTGCGTGCCGGAGTGCCGATGGCGACGCCGGTTTTCGATGGCGCGAAAGAAAGCGAAGTACAGCGGATGCTGGAGTTGGCCGGGTTACCGAAGAGCGGCCAGACCCGGCTTTATGACGGGCGTACCGGTGAACCGTTCGACCGCGAAGTGACCGTTGGCTATATGTATATGCTCAAGCTGAATCACTTGGTTGATGACAAAATGCACGCCCGCTCCACCGGCCCGTACTCGCTCGTCACCCAGCAGCCACTCGGTGGTCGTGCCCAGTTCGGCGGGCAGCGTTTCGGGGAAATGGAAGTGTGGGCGCTGGAAGCCTATGGCGCCGCCTATACCCTGCAGGAAATGCTGACGGTGAAATCGGACGACGTCGAAGGGCGTACCAAAATGTACAAAAACATCGTCGATGGCAATCTGCAAATTGACCCGGGTATGCCGGAATCGTTCAACGTCCTCACCAAAGAAATCAAGGCGCTCGCCATCAATATCGATCTGGAACAAGAATAAGCAACGCAGGCAGGTTTTCTCATGAAAGAACTCATCAATATGTTCAAACCGCAGGACGGCGTGGATGACTTTGATCGCATCCGCATCGGCCTTGCTTCCCCCGACATGATCCGTTCCTGGTCGTTCGGTGAAGTCAAAAAACCTGAAACGATCAACTATCGCACCTTCAAGCCGGAACGCGACGGCCTGTTTTGCGCCAAAATCTTCGGGCCAATCAAGGATTACGAATGCCTTTGCGGCAAATACAAGCGCCTCAAGCACCGTGGTGTCGTTTGTGAAAAGTGCGGCGTGGAAGTCACCAAATCCAGCGTGCGTCGCGAGCGCATGGGGCATATCGAACTGGCAACGCCGGTGGCGCACATCTGGTTTTTGAAATCACTGCCGTCGCGCATCGGTCTGCTGCTTGATCTCACCCTGCGCGAAATCGAGCGGGTGCTGTACTTTGAATCCTTCATCGTCCTCGATCCGGGCATGACGCCGCTGGAAAAAAACCAGTTGCTCAACGAAGAAGCCTATTTGCAGGCGGTGGAAGAATACGGTCACGAATTCAAGGCGATGATGGGCGCGGAAGCGATTCAGGAAATCCTGCGTACCACTGACTGGCGCGATGTCCTGCAAACGCTGAAAGAAGAGCTGGAGCAAACCTCTTCCGAGACCAAGAAAAAACGGCTGGTGAAGCGCATCAACCTGATTGATGCCTTTGTCCCCGACCCGGACGACCCGAAAAAAGTGGTCGGCAAGCCGGAATGGCTGATTCTCAACGTGCTGCCGGTGCTGCCGCCTGACCTGCGCCCGCTGGTACCGCTGGATTCTGGCCGCTTTGCGACTTCGGATTTGAACGACCTTTACCGCCGCGTCATCAACCGCAACAACCGCTTGAAGCGCCTGCTGGAGCTGTTCGCGCCGGACATCATCGTCCGCAACGAGAAGCGGATGCTGCAAGAAGCGGTCGATTCGCTGCTTGACAACGGTCGCCGTGGCCGCACTGTCACTGGTTCTAACAAGCGCCCGCTGAAGTCGCTCGCCGACATGATCAAGGGCAAGCAGGGGCGTTTCCGCCAAAACCTGCTCGGCAAGCGCGTCGATTACTCCGGTCGCTCCGTGATCGTGGTCGGCCCGACGCTGCGCCTGCACCAGTGTGGTCTGCCGAAGCGGATGGCGCTGGAGCTGTTCAAGCCCTTTATCTTCCAGCAACTCATTGAAAAAGAACAGGCGCCGACCATCAAGGCGGCGAAGCTGATGGTGGAGCGCGACGAGCCGGAAGTTTGGGACGCACTGGAATACGTTATCCGCGAGCATCCGGTCATGCTCAACCGCGCGCCGACGCTGCACCGCCTGGGCATTCAGGCGTTTGAACCGATTCTGATTGAAGGCAAGGCCATCCAGTTGCACCCGTTGGTGTGTGCGGCATTTAATGCCGACTTCGATGGCGACCAGATGGCGGTACACGTGCCGCTGTCGCTGGAAGCACAACTGGAAGCGCGTGCGCTGATGATGAGTTCGAACAACATCCTCTCACCCTCCAACGGCGAGCCGATTATCGTGCCGTCGCAGGACGTGGTACTCGGTCTCTATTACATGACGCGCGAGCGCATCAACGCGAAAGGCGAGGGGATGCGCTTTGCCGACATCAAGGAAGTGGAGCGTGCCTATCAGGCAGGCGAAGTGCATCTGCAAGCGAAAATTGAAGTTCGTCTTGACTTGTACGAAGACGGTGTCAAGAATTTCCGCCGCATCCAGACGACTGTTGGCCGTGCCTTGCTGTCGCAAATTCTGCCGGAAGGGTTGTCGTTTGACCTCATCAACCGCGCGATGAACAAAAAGGCGATTTCCAACCTGATCAACCAGTGCTACCGCCAGATTGGCCAGAAAGAAACCGTTATCCTTGCCGACCAACTGATGTACACCGGCTACCGTTATGCGACCTATTCTGGCGCCTCCATCGGCATCGTTGATATGGTCGTGCCGGCGGCGAAAACTGAAATCCTGCAAACGTCCGAAGACGAAGTGAAGGAAATCGAAGACCAGTACGCCAGCGGTCTCCTCACCCAAGGCGAAAAATACAACAAGGTCATCGACATCTGGTCGCGTGCCAACGAAAAACTGGCGAAGGCAATGATGGACAACCTGCGTCAGGAAGACGTGGTCAACCGCGACGGCGAAACGGTCAAGCAGGAATCCTTCAACTCGGTGTACATGATGGCCGACTCCGGTGCGCGGGGTTCTGCGGCACAGATTCGCCAGCTCGCCGGGATGCGTGGTCTGATGGCGAAGCCGGACGGCTCCATCATCGAAACGCCGATTACCGCCAATTTCCGTGAGGGGCTGAACGTCCTGCAATACTTCATCTCCACCCACGGCGCGCGCAAAGGCCTCGCCGATACCGCGCTAAAAACCGCGAACTCCGGTTATCTCACCCGTCGTCTGGTGGACGTCTCGCAAGACGTGGTCGTCAACGAAGAAGATTGTGGCACGACGCGCGGCTTTGAAATCCAGGCGGTGGTTGAAGGCGGCGACGTGGTCGAACGCCTGAGCGATCGCGTGCTGGGTCGCGTACTGGCCGAACCGGTCGTTAACCAGGAAGGCGCAGTCGTCTTGAACGCGGGTACCCTGCTGGAAGAAAAAGAAATCGCCGTGCTGGAAAACGCGGGTGTTGACCGCGTGGTGGTGCGTTCCGTCATCACCTGTGAATCCCGCTACGGTGTCTGCGCACAATGTTACGGACGCGACCTGGCACGCGGCCACCGCGTCAATGTTGGGGAGGCGGTCGGTGTCATCGCTGCCCAATCCATCGGCGAGCCGGGAACGCAGTTGACCATGCGCACCTTCCACATCGGTGGTGCGGCATCCAGCGCGGCGGCCGTCGGCTCGGTTGAAGCGAAGACCAACGGTACCGTGCGCCTGACCAATATCAAAACCGTCACCAATAAAGACGGCAAGCTGGTCGCGGTTTCCCGTTCCGGCGAAATGTCAATCATCGACCAGAACGGCCACGAACGCGAGCGCTACAAAGTGTCTTACGGCGCCACGCTGGAAATCGAAAACGGCGATGAAGTCAAACAGGGACAACTGCTCGCCAGTTGGGATCCGCACACCCACCCGATTATTGCCGAAGTCAGCGGGCGCATCGCCTTCCATGATTTTGAGGATGGCGTTACCGTGCAGGAATCCTCTGACGCGGACACCGGTTTGACAGTACGTACCATCATGGATAACGCGCTGCGCTCCACCTCCGCCAAGGACAAACGCCCGTTGATTCAACTGTTGGACGATAACGGACAGCCAATCAAACAGGCGGGTTCCGACCTGCCGGTCAACTATTTCTTGCCGGGCGGCGCAATCGTCCATCTTGACGATGGCGCCAAAGTAGAAGTGGGCGATGTTTTGGCGCGGATGCCGCAGGCTTCAGGCAAAACGGCGGACATTACCGGTGGTTTGCCGCGTGTTGCCGACCTCTTTGAAGCACGCAAACCGAAAGAACCGGCAATCCTTGCCGAAAAAACCGGTACCGTCTCCTTCGGCAAAGAAACCAAGGGCAAACAGCGGCTTATCATCAGCACCGAGGACAACGAAGTCATCGAAATTCTCATCCCAAAATGGCGTCGTCTTAACGTCTTTGAAGGTGAGCAGGTCAAGCAGGGCGACGTGCTGGCTGATGGCGAGCTGACCCCGCATGACATTCTGCGCCTGCGTGGTGTGGCGGAACTGGCGGCACATATCGTGCGCGAAATCCAGAACGTTTACCGTCTGCAAGGTGTAAAAATCAACGACAAACACATCGAAGTTATCGTGCGTCAGATGCTGCGCAAGGTAATGGTGCTCGATGCTGGCGAATCCCGTCTGATCGTCGGCGAGCAGGTCGATTTGCAGCGGGTTCTCAGCGAGAACGACCGCTTGCAAGCCCAAGGCAAACTGCCGGTTCGCTACGAACCGGTGCTGATGGGTATTACCAAGGCATCCCTGGCAACCGAGTCCTTCGTTTCGGCAGCCTCGTTCCAGGAAACCACCCGCGTCCTGACCGAGGCTGCGGTGCTGGGCAGTTTCGACGAATTGCGCGGTCTGAAAGAAAACGTCATCGTCGGCCGCCTGATTCCGGCAGGCACGGGATTGGCCTATCACCAGCAGCGTCGCGCCAACCGCGAGGAAGAACAGGCGCTGTTTGAAATGGTCAAAGAAGAACCCGAAAACGAAAGCGGAAAAGTGGTGATGGCTGAAGCAGAAATGCCAGACGACGGTATTGACGACACCGAGTAAGCCATCATGCAAGCGCCAGCCCTGCCGGGACACCGGCGGGCTTGACAACAACGGGGCAGACGCATACCATGCGCCACCTTTGGCGTTGAGGCGCTGATTTAAATTAATTTATGAGAAATCTGGAGAGATTATTTCATGGCAACCGTTAACCAGCTCGTGCGCAGCCCGCGTACGCGCCAAAAAGAAAAAAACAACGTTCCTGCATTGCAGGGCTGTCCGCAAAAGCGTGGCGTGTGCACCCGTGTGTACACTACCACCCCAAAAAAACCGAACTCTGCCATGCGCAAGGTTGCACGTACCCGTTTGACCAACAAGTACGAAGTAACCGCCTATATCGGCGGTGAAGGGCACAACCTGCAAGAGCACTCTTTGGTGCTTATCCGCGGCGGACGGGTCAAGGACTTGCCGGGCGTGCGTTATCACATCGTGCGTGGTGCGCTGGATACCGCCGGCGTTAAAGACCGTAAACAGGGTCGCTCCAAATACGGCGCCAAACGTCCCAAGTCATAAGTTAAGGAAACCGTTTTATGTCAAGAAGAGTACGTGCTCCGATTCGCCAGATTCTGCCGGATCCGAAGTTTGGAAACGTCGTAGTGGCGAAATTCATCAATATCCTGATGGTCAGCGGCAAAAAATCGGTTGCTGAAAAAGTCGTCTATGAAGCGCTGGAAAAAGCCGCCGAGAAAAAGCAACTGCAACCGGTTGAAGTGCTGGAAGAAGCGCTGGAAAAAGTTCGTCCTGCGGTAGAAGTCAAATCCCGCCGTGTTGGCGGTGCGACCTATCAAGTGCCGGTGGAAGTTCGTCCGGTTCGCCAAAACGCCCTGGCAATGCGCTGGCTGATTGAAGCAGCACGCAAGCGTAATGAGAAATCCATGGCGCAACGCCTTGCGGCCGAGTTCCTCGAAGCGCTGGAAGATCGTGGTGCAGCGGTCAAAAAACGTGACGACACACACCGTATGGCGGAAGCGAACCGCGCGTTCGCCCACTTCCGCTGGTAACGCGTTCACCATAAGGAGACAAACAAACACATGGCACGCAAAACCCCAATTAACAAATACCGTAACCTCGGCATTATGGCGCACATTGATGCGGGTAAAACTACGACGACCGAGCGAATTTTGTTCTACACCGGGATGTCTCACAAAATCGGCGAAGTACACGATGGCGCGGCAACGATGGACTGGATGGAACAGGAACAGGAGCGCGGTATTACCATTACCTCTGCGGCCACTACCTGCTTTTGGAAAGGTATGGGCGCACAGTTCGATGAGCACCGCATTAACATTATTGATACGCCCGGACACGTGGACTTCACTATCGAAGTAGAGCGCTCCCTGCGTGTACTTGATGGTGCCTGCTTGGTGCTTTGTGCTGTTGGCGGCGTACAACCGCAAACTGAAACCGTTTGGCGTCAGGCTAACAAGTACCGCGTTCCGCGTATTGCCTACGTCAATAAAATGGATCGTACCGGAGCGAATTTCCTGCGCGTTGTCAAACAGATGGAAGACCGGCTGAATGCCCAGCCAGTTCCGTTGCAGTTGCCTGTTGGTGCCGAAGAGAACTTCAAGGGTGTCATTGACCTTATCAAGATGAAAGAAATCATCTGGAATGAAGATGACAAAGGCATGACCTTCAAATATGCTGATATTCCGGCCGAGTTACTTGCCGACTGTGAAGTACAGCGGGAAAAACTGGTTGAAGCTGCGGCAGAAGCGAATGAAACCCTGATGGAAAAATATCTGGGTGGTGAAGCGCTGAGTGAAGAAGAAATCATCGCAGGTCTGCGTGAACGTACCATCAATAACGAGATAGTTCCGGTTGTTTGTGGTTCTTCATTCAAGAACAAAGGCGTTCAGGCAATGCTGGATAAAGTGGTTGAACTGCTGCCCAGCCCGGTTGATATTGAGGCTATTCAAGGGATTAATCCGAATACTGAAGAAACTGACAGTCGTGAAGCAGATGATAGTGCGCCTTTCTCCGCCTTAGCGTTCAAAATTGCTACCGACCCGTTTGTGGGAACGCTGACTTTCGTCCGTTGCTATTCAGGTGTACTGGAAGCTGGCACTACTGTGCTCAACTCGGTTAAAGACAAACGTGAGCGTATTGGTCGTATCGTGCAGATGCACGCCAACGCGCGCGAAGAAATCAAAGAAGTTTATGCAGGCGATATTGCAGCTTGCGTTGGTCTGAAAGATGTTGTCACTGGCGAAACCCTATGTGATGTCAACAAGCCTATCATTTTGGAACGGATGGAATTCCCGGAACCGGTTATTGCAGTTGCAGTTGAACCGAAAACCAAATCCGACCAGGAAAAAATGGGGATGGCGTTGGCAAAACTGGCACAGGAAGATCCGTCATTCCGTGTGCACACCGATGAAGAAACCGGACAAACCATCATTTCCGGTATGGGTGAACTGCACCTGGAAATTATCGTTGACCGCATGAAGCGCGAATTCAAAGTGGAAGCGAATGTGGGTGCACCGCAAGTAGCCTACCGCGAAGCGCTGCGTGAAAGCGTAGAACAGGAAGGCAAATTTGTACGTCAATCTGGTGGACGTGGTCAATACGGTCACGTTTGGTTGCGGATTGAGCCACAAGAACCAGGTTTTGGCTATGAATTCGTCAATGCCATTGTCGGTGGTGTCGTTCCCAAAGAATACATCCCTGCCGTTGATAAAGGTGTGCAAGAACAAATGCAGAATGGCGTGCTGGCAGGCTATCCGGTAGTAGATGTCAAGGTTACCCTGTTTGATGGCTCATTCCACGAAGTGGATTCTTCGGAAATGGCCTTTAAACTGGCTGGTTCTGAAGGCTTCAAACTGGGGGCGCGCAAGGCCAAACCAGTGTTGCTGGAACCAATGATGAAGGTCGAGGTTTCCACGCCGGAAGAATATATGGGCGATGTCATTGGTGACTTGAATAGCCGTCGTGGACTCATTCAAGGTATGGACGATGAAGCAAGTGGCAAGATTGTTCGCGCCCAAGTGCCGTTGGCAAAAATGTTCGGCTATGCTACTTCATTGCGTTCATTGAGCCAGGGCCGCGCCAGTTATTCTATGGAATTTGACTGCTACAACGAAGCGCCGAGCAACGTTGTTGATGAAGTCATCAAGAGCAAATCCTGATTTTTATTTTTGGAGTTAAATCATGTCTAAAGAGAAATTTACCCGAACCAAGCCGCACGTAAACGTAGGTACCATTGGCCACGTTGACCACGGCAAGACTACCCTGACAGCTGCGCTGACCAAAGTAGGTGCAGAACGTTTTGGCGGTACCTTCAAGGCTTACGACCAAATTGACGGTGCGCCGGAAGAACGCGCCCGTGGTATCACCATCTCAACCGCACACGTTGAATACGAATCGCCGAACCGCCACTACGCCCACGTAGACTGCCCGGGACACGCCGACTACGTTAAGAACATGATTACCGGTGCGGCACAAATGGACGGTGCAATTCTCGTCTGTTCTGCTGCTGACGGTCCGATGCCGCAAACCCGTGAACACATCCTGTTATCCCGTCAGGTAGGCGTACCGTACATTGTCGTTTACCTGAACAAGGCAGACATGGTAGATGATGCCGAACTGCTGGAACTGGTAGAAATGGAAGTACGCGACCTGCTCAGCGAATACGACTTTCCGGGTGATGACACCCCGATTATCATCGGTTCTGCCCTGAAAGCGCTTGAAGGCGACCAGTCTGACATTGGTGTACCGTCAATCATCAAACTCGTTGATGCATTGGACAGCTACATTCCCGAGCCGCAGCGTGATATTGACAAACCTTTCCTGATGCCGATTGAAGACGTCTTCTCCATCTCCGGTCGTGGTACCGTAGTAACCGGACGTATCGAACGTGGCGTTATCAAGGTTGGCGAAGAAATCGAAATCGTCGGCATCCGTCCGACCGCAAAGACCACCTGTACTGGTGTAGAAATGTTCCGCAAACTGCTGGATCAGGGTGAAGCCGGTGACAACGTGGGTGTATTGCTGCGTGGTACAAAGCGTGAAGAAGTCGAACGTGGCCAAGTATTGGCCAAACCGGGCACCATTACTCCACACACCAAGTTTGAGGCAGAAGTATATATCTTGTCCAAAGATGAGGGTGGACGTCACACCCCGTTCTTCAAAGGGTACCGCCCTCAGTTCTACTTCCGCACTACGGACGTGACTGGTGAATGCATCCTGCCGGAAGGCGTGGAAATGGTTATGCCGGGTGACAACATCAAGATGACCGTACAGCTGATTTCACCGATTGCGATGGACGAGGGTCTGCGTTTTGCAATTCGCGAAGGTGGTCGTACCGTTGGTGCCGGCGTCGTCGCCAAAATTATCGAGTAATAGTTATGGCAAATGCACAAAAAATTCGTATCCGTCTGAAGTCATATGATCATCGTTTGATTGATGCTTCTGCGAAGCAGATTGTTGAAACAGCCAAGCGGGCTGGTGCTCAAGTTCGAGGGCCAGTACCGCTTCCAGTCAAGAAAGAGATCTATACCGTCTTAATATCACCGCATGTTAACAAAGATGCGCGTGATCAATATGAGATGCGTACACATAAGCGTATTATGGATATTGTTGATCCTACGGATAAAACGGTAGATGCCTTAATGAAACTCGATCTTGCGGCAGGAGTTGACGTAAAGATCGAGTTGCAGTAAAATCGCACACCTTTCTTGTAGTCCTGAAAGGCGAAGAGGGTTACCCGCCCTCCTCTCGCCTTTTTCATTTACATGAGGAAAATATATGACAATGGGTTTAGTGGGTCAGAAATTGGGTATGACCCGTATTTTTGGAGAGGATGGCAGTGCTTGCGCCGTGACGGTAATTGAAGTCAAGCCAAACGTCATTTCTCAAATTAAGACGCTTGAAACAGACGGATATGATGCTATCCAGGTTTCTGTAGGTGAGCGCAAGATTAACCGGATTACTAAAGGGTTGGCAGGACATTTTGCCAAGTCAAACGTTAAAGCTGGTGTTGTTGTTAAAGAATTCCGAGTTGCTGCTGAAGATATTGCCAATTTTGGTGTGGGCAATGTGATTGAGATTTCTATTTTCTCAGAAGGGCAGCGTGTTGATGTTCGTGGACGCAGCGTTGGTAAGGGTTTTGCGGGCACCATTAAACGCCATCATTTTAGTGGACAGCGTAAAACACACGGTAACTCGCTTTCTCATCGCGTTCCAGGCTCAATTGGTCAGAATCAAACGCCTGGACGTGTCTTTAAAGGAAAGAAAATGTCCGGCCATTTGGGAAATGAAATGCGTAGCACCCAAAATTTGGAGGTAGCGCGTGTTGATAGTGAACGTAATCTTCTTTTGATTAAAGGAGCCGTGCCCGGCGCAAAGGGAGGCTTTGTTGTTATTCGTCCATCAGTAAAAGCGTAAGGAGGTGTTATGGATATTCAATTTAAAAATACTTCCAGCGCAGTCTCAGTTTCCGATGCTGTTTTTAATGCAGTGTTTAATGAGGCATTAATTCATCAAGTTGTTACATCTTATTTTGCGGGCGGGCGCGCTGGTACAAAAGCCCAAAAGACGCGTTCCGAAGTCTCCGGTGGAGGAGTGAAGCCGTGGAAACAGAAAGGATCTGGCCGTGCCCGCGCAGGAAGTATTCGTTCACCAATTTGGCGCGGTGGTGGTGTGTCGTTTGCAGCAAAACCGCGTGATTACAATAAGAAAGTAAATCGCAAAATGTATCGTGCGGCGATTTGTAGTATTTTGTCTGAATTGCATCGAAAAGACCGTTTGTGTGCGGTAGAAGAGTTGAGTTTTTCTTCTAGTAAAACTAAGGACTTTGTGGCGTATGCTGCTGAGATGAGGTTTGGGCAGGATTTTCTATTGATTACAGAATCCCTGAATGAGAATTTGTTTGTGGCTTCTCGCAATATTTCTTCTGTGACTGTAGTTGATGTAGAAGCGCTTGATCCGATTTTGTTGCTTCGTCACAAAAAGGTTGTGCTAGATAAGGGTGCAATCAATCGAATTAATGAGTGGCTGTCATGAAACAAGAAAATATCTTACAAGTTATTCAAGGTCCATTGGTTACAGAAAAATCTTCCTCTGCAACAGCAAGAAAGCAACTTGTCTTTAAGGTGGCACGTAAAGCTACGAAAGAACAAATTAAAGAAGCAGTAGAGCACTTGTTGGAAATGAATGTTGTTGCGGTTAATACGGTAAACATAAAAGGGAAGACCAAACGTTTTGGACAGCGCGTTGGGAAACGAAAGGACTTTAAAAAAGCTTATATTAGTTTGGAAAGGAGCGTGGATATGGAAGCGCTGCTGTCTGAACAGGCATAAGGAGACATAAATAATGGCCATAATTAGAAAAAAACCTACGTCTCCCGGACGCCGTTTTGTGGTAGACGTATCTCGCCCCGATCTTCATAAAGGGCAACCTTTCGCTGCTTTGGTTGAAAAGAAAACAGGTACTGGAGGGCGTAATAACGCGGGTCGCATTACGACGCGTCACCGTGGAGGCGGTCATGCGCAGAAGTATCGCGTAATTGATTTTAAAAGATGCAAAGATGGAATTGATGCGGTCATTGAACGTTTGGAATACGATCCTAACCGTTCTGCATATATCGCTCTTGTCTGTTATACAGATGGTGAACGGCGCTATATTATAGCTGCACGCGGGATGAAATCAGGAGACACCATTCGTAATGGAGACGATGCGACAATAAAAACAGGAAACTGTTTGCCTATTCGTAATATCCCGGTCGGTTCTACGGTTTATTGTGTAGAATTGAAACCAGGCAGGGGGGCTCAGTTAGCACGTAGCGCAGGTGCCTCGGCACAAATTGTTGCACGGGATTCAAAATACGCTACGATTCGTCTTAAATCAGGTGAACGGCGTAAAGTCTTGAGCGATTGCCGTGCCGTTTTGGGGGAAGTGGGAAATCATGAACATAGTTTGCGTTCTCTTGGCAAAGCGGGTGCTAAACGTTGGCGTGGTATCCGCCCAACCGTACGTGGCGTTGTAATGAACCCTGTGGATCACCCGCATGGTGGTGGTGAGGGTCGTACCTCTGGTGGGCGTCATCCAGTTTCTCCGTGGGGAGCGCCAACTAAAGGATATAAAACCCGAAAAAATAAGCGTACTGAAAGAATGATTGTTCAGCATCGCAATAATAAGAGAGGATGAAGTATATGCCGCGCTCGTTAAAGAAAGGGTTCTTTATTGATCTGCACCTGGCTAAAAAAGTTGAAACCGCTGCAGAAAATAACAATAAGAAACCGATTAAAACTTGGTCCCGCCGTTCAATGATTATTCCGGAAATGATAGGTTTAACTATTGCTGTACATAATGGTAAGCAGCATATTCCTATTCTGATCAGTGAAGATATGATTGGGCATAAATTGGGTGAATTTGCGCCAACGCGCAATTACCGTGGTCATGCAGCAGATAAAAAAGGACGATAAGGAGAAAATAATGCAAGCTATCGCAAAATTACGTGCTGCTCGTATCTCTGCACAGAAAGCTCGTTTAGTTGCTGATCAAATTCGCGGTAAGCACATTAATGAGGCAATAGAGATTCTCACATTCAGTCAAAAGAAGGCCTCTGGTATTATCTTAAAGTTGCTAAATTCTGCTATTGCAAATGCAGAAAATAATGAAGGTGCAGATATAGACGTTTTACATATTGCTGAGATTCAAGTGGGTGAAGGTATGACGATGAAACGCTTTGCTGCTCGTGCGGAAGGTCGTGGAAATCGTATTTTAAAACGTACCAGTAATATTTTTATTCGGGTACAAGAAGTCTAATTGGAGATTATATCTATGGGTCAAAAAGTACATCCTGTCGGATTCCGCTTGGGAGTATCCAAAGATTGGGTTTCCAAATGGTACGCCGAAGGGAAAGATTATGCTAATTTCTTAGAAAAGGACTTTGAGGTTCGTGAATTTATTCGTAAAAAATTAGCACATGCTTCGGTAAGTAAAATTCAAATTGAGCGGCCACGTAATGGTGCTCAAATTACTATTTTTACGGCTCGGCCTGGGATAGTAATTGGTCGTAAAGGTGAGGATATTGAAATTCTGAAGCAGGAAATTAGCTCTATCATGGGAGTTCCTACTTCAGTTAATATCGAAGAGATTCGACGCCCAGAGTTGGATGCATATTTGGTTGCCGACGGTATCGCCAAACAATTGGAACGACGTGTAATGTTTCGTCGTGCGATGAAGCGTTCGGTGGCATCCACCATGCGTCTAGGTGCTGCGGGAATTAAAGTTAGTATTGCGGGACGTCTGAATGGTGCAGAGATAGCGCGAACGGAATGGTACCGTGAAGGGCGCGTGCCTTTGCATACATTGCGTGCTGATATTGATTATGGTTTTGCTGAGGCGAACACGACTTACGGTGTTATTGGCGTGAAGGTCTGGATTTTTAAAGGTGAAAATTTAGAAGGTTTTGATGCTAACGCAAGTATGAACGGTGAAGTTCCGGAAGAAAAGCGTGCTAGACGTAGCAACAAACCCCGTAATGCTCGGCGTAAAGATTAAGGTGAAACAAAATGTTACAACCTAAACGAACAAAATTTAGAAAACAACATAAAGGCCGCAACCGTGGTTTGGCACAGGCTGGTAACGAAGTTAGCTTTGGCGAATATGGTCTGAAAGCGACGACGCGAGGGAGAATCACAGCTAGACAAATTGAAGCAGCGCGTCGAGCTATTAACCGTCATGTAAAGCGTGGCGGTAAAATGTGGATTCGTATTTTCCCTGATGTGCCAGTCACCAATAAACCTTTGGAAACACGACAAGGTAAGGGTAAAGGTAATGTTGAGTACTGGGTAGCAAAAGTTCAGCCAGGTACGGTCATGTATGAATTGGAAGGGGTCACTGAGGATTTGGCACGAGAAGCTTTTCGTTTGGCTGCTGCAAAATTGCCCGTGCGTACCGTTTTTGAAACACGTAAGGTGATGTAATGTCTCTCAAAGATTTGCGTGAAAAAAATATAGATGAATTGCGTGAGGAGTTGTTGTCTTTGCGTCAAAATCAATTGAAATTGAAGATGCAGAAGGCTAATGCTCAATTAGAACAGCCTCATCAAATTCGGCAGGTTCGTCGTGATATTGCCCGCATAAAAACTTTACTGCATGAGCAGAATGTGAGTGTATAACTATGGCTGACAATCAAAGTATTCAACGTGTTTTGCAGGGGCAGGTTTTAAGCAATAAAAGTGATAAATCTATCACCGTTGCTGTAGTTCGTTATGAAAGACATCCTGTATATGGTAAATATATTAAACGGACTTTAAAGTGTCATGCACACGACGAAAATAATGAGTGCAATATTGGTGATACTGTGCGTATAGTACAAAGTCGTCCAATCTCCAAGACAAAAACATGGCGCTTGATTGAGATTGTTGAAAAGGCTAAGGGCTAAGGGGGAAAATCATCATGATTCAAATGCAATCACGCTTATCTGTTGCAGATAATAGTGGGGCTCGGGAGTTACAATGTATCAAGGTTCTTGGTGGATCTCATCGACGTTATGCGGGTATTGGAGACGTAATTAAAGTCTCGGTTAAAGAGGCTCTGCCTCGTGGTCGCGTTAAAAAAGGTGATGTATATAATGCATTAATTGTTAGGACAAAAAAAGGTGTTCGCCGTAGAGATGGCTCTGTACTTCGCTTTGACAGCAATGCAGCAGTTCTGCTCAACAATAAGTTAGAACCAATTGGTACTCGAGTGTTTGGCCCTATCGCTCGTGAGTTACGCAGTGAGAAATTTATGAAAATTATTTCTCTCGCACCTGAAGTTTTATAAGGAGAACTGACATGAAGCGCATCCGAAAAGGTGATGAGGTTATTGTTATTGCTGGAAAAGTTGACAATAAAGGGCAGCGTGGTACGGTATTAAAAGTAACAGATACTCATGTTGTAATTGAAGGGATTAACAAAGTTTTTAAGCACATTAAACCGAATCATCAATTGCAAAGAGAAGGCTCGATAGAAAAAAAAGAAGCGCCAATTCATATTTCTAATGTGATGTTATTTAATCCATCAACGGGAAAGGGTGATCGAGTTGGCTTTAAAATTGAAAACGGCGAAAAATTTCGCGTCTATAAATCTACAGGCGCACGAGTAGATTAAGGAATTTAAATTATGGCTAGATTACAAGAGCAATATCGTCAGGAGTTCGCGCCTGCATTGCAGAAGCGACTTGGATTGACTAATGTTATGCAAGTTCCCAAATTAGTTAAGATTACGATCAATATGGGAGTAGGTGAAGCTGTTAATGATAAAAAATTAATGGATAATGCCGTGCGTGATTTGAGTCTTATTGCGGGACAAAAGCCGTTGATTACTAAGTCTAAGAAATCAATTGCGGGCTTTAAAATTCGAGATGGCTGGCCCATAGGTTGTAAAGTAACTTTACGACGTGAGCGTATGTATGAGTTTTTAGATAGATTGATTAATGTTTCTTTGCCACGTACTCGAGATTTTCGCGGTTTGAGTCCTAAATCTTTTGATGGTAGAGGGAATTATAGTTTTGGTGTGCGTGAGCATATAATTTTTCCAGAAATTGATTTTGAAAAAACAGATGCTATACGTGGTATGGATATTACATTTACGACCACGGCAAGTAATGACAGTGCTGCCAAGGCGCTTCTTGAATCTTTTGGTTTTCCGTTTAGGGCTTAAGTCATGGCAAAAAGAAGTATGATTAATCGTGAAAACAAGCGTATTTGTCTGGTCCAAAAGTTTGCAGTAAAACGTCATGAATTGAAAGAAATTATACGAAAAGTGGATTCCTATTCAGAAGAAGAGCGTACAGCGGCACAAGAAAAATTGCAAAAACTACCAAGAGATGCATCTCCTGTTAGATTGCAGCGTCGTTGTCGTATTACTGGTCGTCCGCATGCGGTTTATCGTAAATTTGGTCTTTCGCGCAATAAATTGCGTGAGTTGGCTATGCGGGGTGAGGTTCCGGGTGTCAAAAAAGCCAGTTGGTAAGGCTATTTTTCCCTGTGACAATTAAGTTCCAAGTTCTTTTTTACGAACTGATACTGAAATCAAAGAGGTTTTATTTATGTTGACTGATCCGGTTGCTGATATGCTGACCCGTATTCGTAATGCTCAGCGTATTGGGCGTTCGTTGGTAGTGATGCCTTCATCTAAACAAAAAGTTGCTATTGCGACTGTCTTGCAAGAAGAAGGATACATCCACTCTTTTGAGATTAAAGGTGATAAAAAAAGAGAGCTCACTATAAGCTTGAAGTATTATCAGGGAAGACCTGTTATTGAATTTATAAAACGGGTTAGCCGCCCCGGATTGCGCCTTTTTAAGGGAAAGGATAATCTGCCTCGTGTACAAGGCGGTTTGGGTATTGCTGTAGTCTCCACTTCTCAAGGCGTCATGAGTGATCAAAAGGCACGCCAAAAAGGGATTGGTGGCGAAGTAATTTGTTATGTAGCCTAATTGGGAGTGAATATTATGTCGCGAGTTGGTAAACAGCCTATTTCTGTCCCTAAAGGCGTGGATGTTACTATTGTCGATAAACAAATTACTGTAAAGGGGAGTAAAGGGAATCTAAGTCTAAATCTGCATACTTATGTGGATGTCAAGCAGGACGGAGGTTCGATTCGTTTAGTTCCGGTAAAAGAGGATATAGCTCATTGGGCCATGTGTGGGACTATGCGGGCTCTGGTTAATAATATGGTTATTGGAGTTAGCCAGGGCTTTGAAAAGCGATTACAGTTAATAGGAGTGGGATATCGGGCTCAAGCGCAAGGACAAAAGCTTAATTTGTCTTTGGGGTTTTCTCATCCTATAGAATTTAGTGTCCCTTCAGGTATTGTTGTGGAAACTCCTAGTCAAACAGAGATTCTGATAAAGGGTAGTGATAAACAGCAGGTAGGCGAAGTGGCAGCTAAAATTCGCGCATATCGTCCGCCAGAACCCTATAAAGGTAAGGGTGTTCGCTATGTTGATGAATATGTTCTTATGAAAGAAGCGAAGAAAAAATAATTGAGTTTTAGGTAAGATGATGAATCAGAAAAAAATTAACCGCATTCGTCGTGGTAAACGTATTAGATTAAATATTCGGGAGGCAGGGAAAATTAGCTTGATTGTTAATAAGACTCCGCAACATACATATGCACAAATTGTTAGCGCCGATGGAAGTAGGGTATTAGCAAGTGTGTCCACTTTGCAATCTGACGTTCGCCAAGGATTGAATCATACTGCCAATATTGAAGCGGCTGTTAGGGTTGGTAGAATTGTTGCTGAAAAGGCGCAACAACTGGGTATAAATGATATTGTATTTGATCGTAGTGGCTTCCTGTATCATGGGCGTGTTAAGGCCTTGGCTGATGCGGCTCGTGAAGCGGGTTTGAAGTTTTAAGAGGTAGTTTTATGGCACAACAGAAAGAACGGTCACAGGATAGTGAATTTTTGGAGAAATTGGTTGCTGTTAATCGCGTAACAAAGGTGGTTAAAGGTGGACGTCAGTTTGCTTTTACTGCGTTAACTGTTGTAGGTGATGGAAACGGGCGCGTTGGTTATGGTTATGGTAAGGCAAAAGAGGTGCCTGTTGCTATTCAGAAAGCTATGGATCAAGCTAAGAAAAATTTAGTCAAAGTAATTCTGAATAATGATACACTTCAACATCCTGTTATAGGTACGCATGGTGCGGCAAAAATATATATGCAGCCCGCTTCCAATGGTACGGGTATTATTGCAGGTGGTGCCAT
The DNA here is from genome assembly GCF_057314735.1 of Cardiobacterium sp. Lineage (NCBI taxonomy): Bacteria > Pseudomonadati > Pseudomonadota > Gammaproteobacteria > Cardiobacteriales > Cardiobacteriaceae > Cardiobacterium > Cardiobacterium sp. The sequence continues at coordinate 6,103 of NZ_DBHKZK010000053.1, read as the reverse complement.
GCGGGCTGTTTTTGAGGTTTTAGGGATTAAGGACGTCTTGGCAAAATGCATGGGAACGCGTAATTCGGGTAATGTTGTTCGTGCTACTATAGCAGGGTTGCAGAAAATGACTACGGCTCAAGAGGTCGCTGCAAAGCGCGGGAAAAACATAGAGGAGGTTCTTGCAAATGTCGGATAAGAAACTTAGTATTACTTTAATGAAAAGTAAATATGGTCGCCTTGTAAATCATCAGAATTGTATTTTGGGTTTGGGGTTAAAAAAAATACGTCAAACTCGTGTTGTTGATGATACACCGGAAATTCGTGGAATGATTAATAAAGTTTCTTATCTCTTGAAAGTGGAAGAGGTTCACTAATGTTATTAAATAATTTGAAACCAGCGTCTGGATCAAGTAAAGGAAAAAAGCGGCTTGGACGCGGTGTGGGATCTGGTTGGGGTAAAACCAGTGGCAAGGGACACAAGGGACAAAAAGCGCGCAGTGGTGGCTATCATAAGGTGGGCTTTGAAGGTGGACAAATGCCATTACAGCGTCGTTTGCCAAAACGCGGGTTTCGTAGTCGCCAGAATGGTATGGTGGCTCAAGTTCGTACTTCTGAATTAAATATACTTTCAGGCATTCCTGAGATAGATTTGTCTGTATTAAAAGAACATAATTTGATTCCGTCTACTGCTGTGCTTGCTAAGGTTTTTTTAAGTGGTGATGTGTTAACGGCACTTACTTTAAAGGGTATTGCAGTTACCATGGGGGCTAAAAAAATAATAGAGGCGACAGGCGGTTCAATTTCTGAATGAACTATGGTAAGGAGAAAGGTGCGTTCATGGCAAAATCTGCCAGTAATTCACATAAAGAATTAAGCTCACGGCTGTGGTATTTGGTTTTTGCACTTGTAATTTATCGCATTGGAGTGCATATACCAGTACCTGGCGTGGATCATGAAAAGGTTCGCCAGTTATTTGATAGTGGAGATGGTTCCATCTTTCAACTTTTTAATATGTTTTCTGGCGGGGCGTTGAGCAATGCATCTTTGCTTGCTTTGGGGGTGGCACCGTATATATCGGCATCTATCGTTTTCCAATTGTTTACACATATGTACCCTCCTTTGAAGGAATTGCGCCAGCAGGGTAGTAGTGGACAAAAAAAAATTAGCCAATATACTCGCTATCTGACGCTAGTTTTTGCTTTAGTACAAGGTTTTGCTATTTCTCGAATGGTAATGTCGCAAGGCTTGACGTTATTTTCTGGACAAGCATTCCTGATTACTGGTACTATAAGTTTAGCGACAGGTGCTTTATTTATGATGTGGCTAGGAGAACAAATTACTGAGCGTGGTATAGGTAATGGCGTTTCTATGCTAATTTTTGCGGGGATAGCTGTACATATTCCTGCGGGAATAGCGAATTTGGTTTCGCAGACTAAAGAAGGTAATATTACTTTCTTAGGATTTTTCCTGATGTTGTTTGTGATAATTGCGCTTTTCGGCCTTATTGTTTTTGTAGAGCGCGCCCAGCGACAAATTGCGATACATTACGCTAAACGTCAGGGAATGGGGACACAAAGCATGGGACAACGTTCTCATTTACCACTGAAGATTAATATGGCGGGTGTTATCCCTGCGATTTTTGCTTCTGCAATTATTACATTATTAGTTTCCCTGTTTTCATTACTTAGTAATTTGTCAGGTTCATGGGGACGTTTTTTTGGAGACTTAGCTCATGGACTATTCCAGGGTAACTGGTTATATATAGCAGCGTTTTCACTGTTGATTGTTCTGTTCTCTTTCTTTTATACTGCTATGATGTTTGAAAATCGGGAGCTTGCTGATAATTTGAAGAAATCTAATGCCTTTATTCAGGGATTTCGTCCAGGTCGGCAAACGGCTGAATATCTTGATATGGTGCAGGAGCGTCTAACTTTGATTGGGGCACTTTATGTGGCTTTTGTGTGTATCATGCCAACGTTAATGAATTTGGGCTCTGCTTCTGGACAGGCGTTGTTTCTCTTTGGTGGTACGTCATTGCTTATTGCGGTTGTGGTTGCTATGGATTTTGTTTCACAAGTTCAATCGCATATTATGTCCAAACAGTATGAGACACTTATGAAAAAAGCTAATTTGTCTGGATTTGGTGATCATAGTTTGCATTGATTTTGCTGTTTTTGTGGAGTTTTTATGAAAGTTAGTGCATCTGTAAAAGTTATGTGCCGAAATTGCCGTGTTATTCGCCGCAATGGTAGTGTGCGTATTATTTGTTCAGATAAGCGTCATAAACAGCGGCAAGGATAATTCTTGCTACTGTTTTTATGATTTGTTCGATTCTATAGGAGTTGGTTAATGGCTCGTATTGCGGGAATTAATGTGCCAACGCAAAAACATACTGTAATTGCGTTGACTTCAATTTACGGAATTGGTTCCACTCGTGCGCGTAGTATTTGTATTGCGGCAAAGGTCGAACCCAGTAAAAAAATTCGTGATTTGTCTGATGCAGAAGTTGATGCTCTGCGATCGGCGGTTGCAGAATACCAAGTGGAAGGTGATTTGCGTCGCCAAGTTTCCATGAATATTAAGCGCTTAATGGATTTGGGCTGTTATCGTGGTTTGCGTCATCGTCGTAGTTTACCAGTACGTGGTCAGCGTACTAAAACTAATGCTCGTACGCGCAAAGGTCCTCGTCGTCCAATTAAGCGATAAACTAGAGAGAACATTATGGCTAAGGCTGCTAGTAAACAAAAAAATGTAAGAAAAAAAGCAAAGCGTGTCGTGGTGGATGCTGTTGCACATGTCCACGCTTCTTTTAATAACACTATCGTGACCATAACGGATGGTCAGGGTAACACGCTTTCTTGGGCAACTGCTGGTGGTTCTGGTTTTCGCGGTTCAAGAAAAAGTACTCCGTTTGCAGCGCAAATTGCTGCTGAACGTGCAGGTAATGCGGCCAAAGAATTTGGCGTTCAAAATCTTGATGTGAATATCAAAGGACCTGGTCCAGGGCGTGAGTCTGCTGTGCGTGCTCTTAATGCTGCTGGTTTTACTATCCACAGTATTACAGATGTCACCCCAATTCCCCATAACGGCTGCCGTCCTCCCAAGAAGCGCCGTGTTTAATTTGATGTGGAGTAATTAATGGCTAGATATATTGGACCCAAATGTCGTTTGGCACGTCGTGAAGGTGTTGATCTCGAATTGAAGTCAGGAATTCGACCAACTGAATCCAAATGTAATATGAATTCTGCGCCTGGTCAGCATGGTGCACGTCGTGGACGCTTGTCTGACTATGGTAATCAGCTGCGTGAGAAGCAGAAATTGAAACGTATCTATGGAGTATTAGAACGTCAGTTTCGTAATTATTATAAGAAGGCTTCTCAAAAGAAAGGTTCTACAGGTGAGAATTTGCTTCAGTTTTTAGAGCAGCGTCTGGATAATGTCGTGTATCGCATGGGATATGGTGCAACACGTGCTGAGGCGCGCCAGTTGGTATCGCATGGTGCTATTGAAGTAAATGGTCAGCGTGTGACCATAGCATCATATCAGGTTCAAGTTGAAAGCATTATTGCAGTGCGCGAGAAAAGTCGCAAGCAGCTTCGAATTCAAAGTTCATTAGAAGTTGCTGCACAACGAGGTTTTGTCGATTGGGTTGATGTAGATACAGTAAAGATGTCTGGGATTTTTAAACGAGTACCGGAACGCATTGATTTGTCTGCCGAAATCAATGAATCTTTGGTTGTAGAACTGTATTCAAAGTGATTTTGACGATTTCTTGCTTTTGTGGTTATTTTATAGGCGTTTGAAATGGCGTTATCAGAATTATTGACCCCGCGTATTGTTAAGATTCAAGAAATGGGGCTAAATACTTCGCGTGTAGTACTGGAACCGTTGGAGCGTGGCTTTGGCTATACTTTAGGTACTGCCTTGCGTCGAGTTTTGCTTTCTTCCATTGAGGGGGCCGCTGTTACTCAATGTGAAATTGATGGTGTTTTACATGAGTATTCTGGTATCGATGGAGTAAGTGAGGACGTCATTGATGTTCTTCTTAATCTTAAAGGTTTGGCGTTGATTCTGCATGAAGGGGAGCGGGCTGAGATGCGTCTTTCTATTAGTAAGACTGGTGAGATTAAGGCTTCCGATTTTACTGTTCCTTCTAACCTGGAAATTTGTAATCCTGATCATGTTATTGCGCATTTAACTCAGAATGTACCTTTCAATATGAATGTTATTGTTGAGAAAGGTCGAGGTTATCGTGTGGCAGCGCAAGAGCCTGATTCAACAACTCATGCTCCAAACGTGTTGCGTGTTGACGCATCGTTTAGTCCGATCAAGCGCATTGCGTATCGTGTTGAGGCGGCGCGTGTTGAGCAGCATACTGATTTAGACAAATTGGTTATTGATATTGAATCAAATGGAACCATTGATCCGGAGCAGGCCATCCGTGAGGCTGCAACGATTTTACATAAACAAATTGCCGTTTTTGTCAATTTGGAATCTACCGAAATTGAAGCCGAATATGAAGAAGAGGTACAAGTTGATCCCGTCTTGTTACGTCCTGTTGATGATTTAGAATTAACAGTGCGTAGTGCCAATTGTTTGAAGGCAGAAAATATTAATAATATTGGTGATTTGGTTCGTCGTACTGAAGTTGAACTTTTGAAAACCCCAAATTTGGGCAAGAAATCCTTGAATGAAATTAAAGAAGTTTTGGCTGCACATGGCCTAGAACTTGGGATGGATTTGGAAAACTGGTCCGGAAGTGACGGTAACCATTAACCTAAATCATTAATATAATTAGGAGTTTTTTATGAGACACAAATTGGCGGGACGTAAATTTAGCCGCACAAGTGCGCATCGTAAAGCGATGTTTAAGAATATGTCGGTTTCATTGATTGAGAATGAGCTGATTAGAACAACTTTGCCAAAGGCTAAGGATTTACGTAGCGTTATTGAGCCCATTATTACTCATGCAAAGAATCATGATGATGTTGCAGGACGTCGTTTGGCTTTCTCTCGCCTTCGTGATCGCAAGGCTGTTCAGAAGCTGTTTACTGAATTGGCGCCGCGCTATAAAGAACGGGCGGGAGGCTATGTACGTATCCTAAAATGTGGTTATCGCCCGGGTGATCAGGCTCCAATGGCTTATGTTGAGCTAGTGGACCGTCCTGTTACTGATGATTCGGAATGAGATGTTACATTCTATCTGCTTTAAAAACCGGTTTTATAGCCGGTTTTTTTGTTTCCTGAATTATCGGGTGATACTTTAACGAGAGTGCTGGTGCTGTCAGTGGGCCGGTGCTGTTTGGTCATTGCTCTAACTACAGCCGACCACCGAAAGCCTCACACGGTGTTGCGCAGCTTCGCCGTACAAAAGCGTGCTGTCTTCAGCGGCGCGCCTTGTCTGAAACTTTCGGTGGTCGGCTATACTTTAAAAACGGCAGGATAAAGGAAGTTTCTCGGCGTATGTATAGGACAAAATGGAGGCTCAAAAACGCTGTAAGCCTTATGCTGCAAGGCTTTAAGCGGGGTCAAAACCTTTGAACACAAAAAATGCTTTTTCTGTGGCTCGAAGAAGGTCAAAAAGAACGGGCGGCGCAACAGCCAACAACGCTATAAATGCTGCAACTGTGGCAGGCAATTTGACGGTAGCAGGCGTCACCAAAGCGATGAACTTTGGACAGCCTACAGCGCGGGCAAGCAGACTGCCGCCCAGCTCGCCGCGCAACACGGTTGTAGCTGCAAGACCATCTACCGCCATCTGCGCAGGGCGCGCATCCGGGAAACCTTCCCGCAGCCTGCCAAAGCCAACATCATCATGGACACCACTTACTTCGGGCGCAGTTTCGGTGTGATGGTGCTGATGGACAGCATCAGCGGGCAAGTCCTTTCCGTCCGTGAAGTCAAACACGAAACCAACGCCCTCTATGCCGAAGCGCTGAACGATTTGCGGGAAAAAGGCATTGCAATACAGAGCATTGTTTGCGACGGACGGAAAGGATTGTTGCAGCTGTTCCCGGAGATTCCCGCGCAACTGTGCCAGTTTCATCAGGTCAAAACCGTCAGCCGTTATAGCCATCCACCCTAAATAATATACTCAATAAAAGCCCGCTCCACCGCCTGT